>JANXMB010000139.1 GCA_025354865.1 Acetobacteraceae bacterium
GCGTCCATGGCCGAGGTGTCGATCGTCACCGCGTCGTCCGCCGGCTTCAAGGGCGCGGTTGCCCGAGCGGAATCGCGAGCGTCGCGGTCGCGCATGTCGCGCTCGACGGTGGCCAGATCGGCGTCCAACCCCTTGCCCCGCAACTCCAGCCACCGCCGCCGCGCGCGTTCGGCGGGGCTGGCGGTCACGAACAGCTTTGCCTTGGCGTCGGGGAAGACGACCGTGCCGATGTCGCGCCCGTCCAGCACCGCGCCGCCCGTAGCACCGAAACCGCGCTGGAAATCCAGCAACGCCGCACGCACCCCGGGGATCGCCGCAACGGCCGAGGCCGCCGCATCCGCCGCCGGCCCCCGCAGATCGTCCCGCCCGCAATCGGATGGATCGAGCCGTCGGGCCGCAGCCTCCGCCGCCACGGGATCGGCCGGGTCCGCCCCGGCATCCAACACCAGCCGCCCGACCGCGCGATACAACAGCCCGGTATCCAGGTACGGCAGGCCCAACGCTGCGGCCAAACGGCGCGCCAGCGTGCCCTTGCCGGCCGCCGCCGGGCCGTCGATCGCCACTATCGTCATGGCGCGCGCAAATCCGCGCCGACGCCGTTCATCAAGCCGATGAAATCGGTGAAGCTCGTCTCGATGAAGCCGGCATCGTCGGCGGTCACCGGCTGTTCGGTCGCCAGCCCGAGGACCAGCGCCGACATTGCAATCCGATGGTCCATATGGGTCGCCACCAGCCCGCCGCCGGCCGGCGGTTTGCCGGTGCCGTGCACGATCAGGTCGTCGCCTTCGATCTCCACCCGCACGCCGTTGCCCGCCAGCAGCGCGGCGGTGCCGGCCAGCCGATCGCTCTCTTTGACCCGCAACTCCTTCAACCCGCGCATCCGCGTCGTGCCGACCGCCATCGACGCCGCCACCGCCAGGATCGGATATTCGTCGATCATGCTCGGCGCCCGCTCCGCCGGGACATCGACGGCGCGCAAGGGGCCAGCCGACACAACCAGGTCGCCAACCGGCTCCCCCCCTTCGAGGCGACGGTTGTGCACCGCGATATCGGCGCCCATTTCGAGCAAGGTCGCGAACAGCCCAGTCCGCAGCGGGTTCAACCCGACCGCCGGAATCGTCAAACGCGACCCGGGCACGAGCAGCGCCGCGACCATCGGGAACGCGGCGGACGACGGATCGCCGGGCACCACCACGTCGGCGGCGCGCAATTCCGGCTGCCCGACCAGGGACACGATCCGGCCATTGCCCACGACCTGAACATCGACGGTGGCACCGAAGTGGCGCAGCATGTTTTCGCTGTGGTCGCGGGTGGCCTCCGGCTCCTCGACCCGGGTGATGCCGGGTGCGTTCAGCCCGGCCAGCAGCACCGCCGATTTCACCTGAGCGGAGGGCACCGGCACCCGATAATCCAACGGCAGCGCATCGGTCGCGCCTTGAATCGCCATCGGCAACCGCCCGCCCTCGCGCGTCATGAACCGAGCACCGGTTTTCGCAAGCGGATCGGTGACGCGGCGCATCGGGCGGCCGCGCAGGCTGGCATCCCCCGTCATCACCGCGAACAGCGGATGGGTGGCCAGGATGCCGCAGAGCAGCCGCGCGGCGGTGCCCGAATTGCCCATGTCGAGGACGTCCGTGGGTTCGGTCAGCCCGCCGATGCCGCGCCCCGCGACCCGCCAGATGCCGTCGGGCTCGCGCGTCACCTCCGCCCCCAAGGCCCGCATGGCGGCGGCGGTGCGCAACACGTCTTCGCCCGTGAGCAGGCCGGTAATGCGGGTTTCGCCGATCGCCAGCGCGCCAAACATCAGCGCGCGGTGGCTGATCGACTTGTCGCCGGGCACCGCGACATGACCCGCCAGCGGCGCGGCAGCGCGGTGCGAGCGAAGGGGGCGAGCGCCGGAATGGTCCATCGTGTCGGTATCCTTGGAAAACACGCGCCCCTATCATGCGGGAGAAAAATTTGACAGCGGGGCGGCGGGGTGGCATGGGCGCCCGCTCTTGAATTCGGACCCGCAGCAACCGAGAGGCACCCGGACATGGCCAAGCCAGAATTAGGATTGAAGCGGGTGTGCGTTGCCTGCAACGCTCGCTTCTACGACATGACGAAAACCCCGCCGGTCTGTCCCAAATGCGGGACGGAACAGCCGCTAGATCAGCCGCGCATCCGCCGCGCCGGCGGTAATGTGGCCGAGGACAAGCGGGTCAAAAAACCCGCCGCCGCCCCGGGGATCGAAGATGTCGAGGTGGAGGGCGTCGAGGAAGCCGAAGACGAAAGCGTCCTGGAGGATGCCGACGATCTGGAAGACGATGCCAACACGATCGGCGCCGATATCGAGGTCGAGACCGACGCCGACGAAGTCGAACGGTAACGCCCGGCGGCCTGATCGGGCGCGGTTACAACCGCCCGATCAGCCGCAGCCAGACGACCAGGGCAGCGTCGTACGGGATCGCCGGTACTTCCCGCAGCCGCCAATACCATCGCTTCCCGCGGCTCGCGGCCGCAGGCGCGATGCTTGGCGGGCAGGGCCGAGCCGGGATGCCGGCAAGCCATAGCAGAAGCAGGCAACGCGGCAGGTGGTACGCGCTGGTGGCGGCATAAACCCCGCCGCCGCCGCCGCGCGCCCGCAGCAACCGCCGCAGCGCTCGGATCGACGACAGCGTGTCAGTCGCCGTTTCCTCCAGCACGATCGTCGCGTTCGGATGCGGATCCGCCCGCAGCAAGGTCGCCATGACCGACGCTTCCGAGGCGCCGAACCGCCCCACCCCGCCGGTCGGCATGAAAACGACCGCCGGAAACCGCCGCGCGAACGCCGCCGCTGCCTCAACCCGTCGCCGCAGGGTGCCGCTCGGCCCGCCGTCCGGACGCACCGCCGCGCCGAATATCGCGATCGTCGGCGGCTGTTTCATCCGACTCCTCCGTTGCGGCTATGGTGGCCTTGTGCCATCGAGCCGGGAGGTCCGGTCCGCTGGCAGGGCGGTCGCGCTGTCTGGACGACCGACCGCCAGCGCACAACCCCGCGCGCCCGACGGTTGTGGGTGGCGTTTTCATGCCTCGTTGCCAAGGAATTGCGATGCGTCTCGTCTGGCCGGCCCGATTGCTCTCCGCCGCGTTTTTACTGGGTCTTGCAGCCTGCACGGCCGGGGGCGATCGCGATTCCAGCGGACGCCCGCCCGGGCCGCCGCCGGTCTTCGATCGGATCGGGGGGCAAGCCGCGCTGGTCGCCGTGGTCGACGATTTCATGGCCAATGTCGGGGGCGATCCGCGCATCGCCCGGCGTTTCCAGACCGTGGACAGCGCCCGGTTCAAGCCGATGCTGGTGCAACAGCTTTGCGTCGCCACCGGCGGCCCGTGCAAATACACCGGCCGGCCGATGAAGGACGTGCACGACGGGCTGGGCATTTCCGACGCCGAGTTCAACGCCATGGCACAGGACCTGCGCCGGGCCATGGCGCGGCGGGACATTCCGGTGGATACGCAGGTGGCGTTCGTGGAAGCGTTGGAACCGATGCGCGACGACGTGGTGTCGCCGTTGCGGCCGGTCCATTCGGTGGTGATGGCGCCGAGCGCGCAACCGGCCGCAACCCGCCCGACCCATACCGGACGGCCGGCAGCGGTGAAAAAGCCCACCGGCAAGAAGCCCCCGGCGACCCAAGCGAAGGTGCCGGCCATGAAGCCTGCCGCGAAAAAGCCGCCGGCAGACCAAACGCCGCAATAGAGCGTGATCGCCTGAGGTTGACTTCAACCTCGGGCGTGAATCACCCTCTCAAACGATGGCTTAGACCATGATCCAACGCCGAGATCGCGTGCAACCTCAAACGATCATGGGCAAAGGGCCGGTAACTTGACTCGGATGCGCGGCGCTGCTGCGTTTCCTCGATACGGGTGAGGAGGATGCGATGACCAAGCTATTGAGCGAAGCGGCAGTCGGGCAGTACAAAACGCTGGGCTATCACCCACGGGTTCGGGTGCTCTCGACGGCGGAAGCCCTCGATGTGCGAACGAAGCTCGAAACATTCGAAGCCGGCGCCGGTCCGATGGCGGGGAAGATCCGCCAGAAGCCGCATCTGCTGTTCACCTGGCTGAACGACCTGATCCGGCACCCCACGCTGCTGGATGCGGTCGAGGATGTGCTGGGACCCGATCTGCTATGCTGGGGCAGCAGCTTCTTCATCAAGAACCCGCACGACCCCGGCTTCGTGTCCTGGCATCAGGATTCCACCTATTGGGGCCTGGATCCAGCGGACGTGATGACCGCATGGGTCGCGCTGTCGGATAGCACGACAGAAAATGGTGCCATGCGGGTGGTGCCGGCCTCCCACATGCTGGACCAGATCGCCCATCGCGACACCTTCCGGAAGGAAAACCTGCTGAGCCGAGGCCAGGAGGTCATGGTGGACGTGGACGAACGCCAAGCCGTGACCTTGGAACTCATGGCCGGGGAGATGTCGTTGCACCATGTGCGCCTGATCCACGGATCGGACCCCAACCCGTCGTCCGAACGCCGCATCGGGTTCGCCATTCGCTATATTCCGACCTATGTGCGGCAGGTCGCGGGATCGCACGACAGCGCGACCCTGGTGCGCGGCACCGATCGTCACGGCAATTTCGCGTTGGAGCAGCGCCCGGATGCCGACATGTCGGACGCCGCGCTCGCCCACCACGCGGCGATCACCGGCAACCACACCGCGATCCTGATGCGGGAGACCGGCCGAGACATGCGGACGTAATCCGCACAGCCGGGCCGAGCGCCCTCGCTCGGGGGAGAAAAACCGAGCGGAATTGCATGCCTGACGATCGGCGAAGGAATGCCGGCGGGCTGCCGCACCCGGCGCAATGTTCGAACGCGGGCATGGTCGAAAAATATGGCTTTGACATTCGACATCCCGAGGCGTACTCCGCCGCCCATTCCGGGCAGTTTACCCAATGAGGTAAGTAGTATCATGAACGCTGCGGCGCTTCCGACCTTCGCCGGGGGGCCGAATCCGGTGCCCGCACACGACCGTCACGGCAAAACGGTACCGACAACCGGTGCCATGTTGGCCGTTCTCGGCGTGGTTTATGGCGATATCGGGACCAGCCCGCTTTATGCCTTGAAATCCAGCCTCCAGGTCTTCCAAGGCACCACCGTCGGCCAGCCGGAAATCCTCGGCATTCTCTCGCTGTTCTTCTGGTCGCTGATACTGATCGTCACGGTGAAATACGTGATGCTGATCATGCGCGCCGACAACAACGGGGAAGGCGGCATCCTCGCGCTGATGGCCCTCGCCCAACGGGTCACCACTCAACCCGGCCTCCGCGCCGCGCTCGGCTTGATCGGCCTGACCGGGGCATGCCTGTTCTTCGGCGACGGCATCATCACCCCCGCCATCTCGGTCCTTTCGGCGGTGGAGGGCCTGGAAATCGCAACCCCGGCACTGAAGGCCTTCGTGTTGCCGATCAGCGTCACGGTCATCGCGATCCTGTTCGCGGTGCAATATCGCGGCACCCACAGCGTGGGACGCGTGTTCGGACCGGTCATGGCGCTGTGGTTCGTCCTGCTGGCTGTCCTCGGCATCGTCCAGATCGCGCATCGCCCGGAAGTCATGCTGGCGCTGTCGCCGCAATACGCGATCGGGCTTTGCATCGCCCATAAGGGGCTGGCCTTCGTCGCCCTGGGCGCGGTGGTGCTGTGCGTGACCGGCGCCGAGGCGCTGTATGCCGATATGGGCCATTTCGGCCCCGCGCCCATCCGCATCAGTTGGTTGTTCGTGGTGCTGCCAAGCCTGGTGCTGAACTATTTCGGCCAGGGCGCGCTGATGCTGACCGATCCCGGCGCGGCCGAAAACCCGTTCTTCCTGATGGCCCCGGCATGGAGCCGGTTGCCCCTGGTGCTGCTGGCCACCTTGGCCACCGTCATCGCCAGTCAGGCGGTGATCTCCGGCGCCTACTCCGCAACACGCCAATGCATGCAGCTTGGCTACCTCCCCCGGCTGACGGTGCTGCACACCTCCAAGACCGAGGAAGGCCAGATCTACATCCCGCAGGTCAATCTGGCGCTGCTGATCGGGGTGCTGCTGCTGGTCGGGATGTTCCAGACCTCGGACGCGCTGGCCTCGGCCTATGGCATCGCGGTCACCGGCACCTTTCTGTGCACCGCCATCCTGGCAATGGTGGTTTTCCACCGCCAGTACGGCTGGCCGCTCTGGGTCGCCGTGTCGGTGTTCGGCGCCCTGCTGGCGATCGACGGCGTGTTCTTCGCCGCCAACACCCTGAAAATCTTCGAAGGCGGCTGGATGCCGCTGGCGATGGGGCTGGCGCTTCTGGCGCTGATGACGTCGTGGAAGCGCGGCCGCGACCTGCTGCTGGATCGCTGGCGCCAGGACAGCCTGCCGCTCGGCGGATTCCTGGATCGGCTGCCGCAGTCCAAAAGCATCGTGCGAGTCCCCGGTCAGGCGATCTTTCTGACCGGCAACACCGATTACGTGCCCTCGGCCCTGCTGCACAATCTGAAGCACAACAAATCGCTGCACGAGCGGGTGGTCTTCGTCACCATCCAGACCACCGATCGGCCCGAGGCAATGCCGCACGAACGCGCCTCGATCGAACAGCTTGCTTTGGGCATCCAGCGCGTGGTGCTGCGCTACGGCTTCATGGAAAGCCCCAACATTCCCAAAGCGTTGGAGGAGATCGGTCCCGCCATCCAGTTCGACCCGATGCAGGCGAGCTACTTCCTCGGGCGCGACGTGCTGGTACCCGGGATGACCTCGACCATGGCATGGTGGCGCCGGCCGCTGTTCCTCTGGCTGGCGCGACACGCCGTCCCCGCCACCGAGTTCTTCCGCATCCCCAGCGATCGCGTCGTGGAACTCGGTGCCAGGGTTACCATCTAGCTAGCGCACGACGACCGGGGATCGGTTACCCCCGGGTCTTCGCCATCACCTCGGTCGCGAACCATTCCATGCGGTCCAGGGTCTCGGCCAGCGACGGGCGGCGGAAATCGAAGCTCAGATGCGAAACCCCCAAAGCGCGGTAGGTTTCCACGTCGTCGATCAACTGCTGCGCCGAACCGGAGAACGGCATCCGATCGTTGCCCCCGATCGGGGCGGCGGACTCGCGTAGCCGAGCAACGAAGCCGAGGACGATTTCGTCGAAGTTGCGGCCGCAGGCGTCGGTCATGCGGTGTAGATCGTCGCGCATCGCGGCGAATTCCGGCGGGCGCAGTTCGGCCGTATCGACGGTGCCGAGCGGGTGCCAGCCGTCGGCGTAACGCGCGGTCCGTCGCAATGCGGGCGCGCTGTGGCCACCGACCCAGATCGGCGGATGCGGCTTTTGCACCGGCAGCGGCTCGCACCGAACCGGGCCGAAACTGTAGAATTTGCCGGCATGCTCAACCGGGCCGGGCGACCAGAGCTTCTTGAAGATCGTCACCCATTCGTCGGTCACCGCCCCACGCCGAGCGAAATCGGGGGCGTCGAGGGCGGCGAATTCCTCCTCCATCCAACCGACGCCGATGCCAAGGGTGATCCGCCCCTGCGACAGCACATCGATCGTTGCCACCATCTTCGCCGTCAGCAAGGGGTTGCGATACGGCAGGATCAGCACCGAGGTGATCAGCCGCAGCGCGCTGGTGCGCCCGGCCACGAACGCGATCGTGCTCAGCGCCTCCATCGCGTCGCCGTGGCTGGGGTGCCGGCCGGAGGCGTCGTAGGGGTAGGCGGAGTCCACACGTTCGGGAATGACGATGTGATCCGCGATGGTGGCGGACACGAAGCCCAGTCGCTCCCCCTGACCGGCGATGCCGGCAATGCCTTCGAAATTGGCCAGTTCGCCGCGCACCGGCAGGGTGAATCCGTATTCCATCGGTCTCTCCGTCGTTCGTTCGGGCACCCCGCCGCATCGCTCGGCCCCGACCCGCATCATCCGGCAGAAACTGTCCCGTGCCAAACGCAGAGCAGATCGGAGTGCTCGGCATTGGCATTATGTTGCAGCGCAACATTGCGGGGATTACATGTAGACGAACATTCTTCGACAGCCGGCAGGAGCGCCCTATGCAGCGCGACGATCGCGATAACGACGACCGCCAGCAGGAAGGCCAGGACGCACGTTGGGTGGCGGTCGGGCCGGCAATCCTCGCAGCAACGACGATGCTGGTCGGGTGCGTTGTCACGTTCCTGCTGATGAACATGGACATGCTGCGCCCCAAAGTCGGCGACATCGTGGTGTTCCGCCCCAACACGCAGGAACAGGACGTCTGGCAGATCCAGGTGCCCACTTACCGGCCGACCGACTCCGGCCAGACCACCTGCGTCATGGACCCCGCGACGATGGTGCAGCAAGGCGGCAGCCTGATGGTGGAAGCCCGCGACGACGCCACCCCCGACGCGCAATACCGGGTCCACTGGGCTGGCGCGCATACCGCCAAGGGCTCGGGCGATTGCGCCGGCTCCGCCGACATCGCGGTATCGCGCATCGACCTGCAAAAACTGGCCAACGCAGCCGGCGGCTTCGGCATTACGACCCGGTTCGTGCGGTAGTAGCGAAGGGGTCGGCGGCAAAAGCCCAGGCTAAATCGCCTCCGCCACCGCATCGGTCACGGTTTGCAGCGGCAGCGTCGCCAGATCGGCCTCCCGCAGGGTGCGCACCCAACGGCCCCTCGGCGCGCAGAGTTTCGGGTCCGAATCGTGGGAAAACAGCACCACCGACGCGCAATCGGCGGCGGCCGCCAAATGCATCGGGCCGGTATCGTTGCCCACCGCCACGGTGGCCAACCGAGCGAGTTCGGTGAGTTCGGGCAAGGTCGAGCGGCCGGTCAGGTCGATCGTTCCGGGGGCTGCGGCCAGGATCGGCTGGGCCAAAGGGGCCTCCCCCGCCGTGCCCACGACGACCGGCACGATATTGCGCTCCAGCAGCCACGCCGCCAAAGCCCCGTAGTGCGCCGCCGGCCAGCGCTTGCCCGGCCGGTGCGCGGAACTGCCGGGCACCAGCAAGGCAAAGCGCGGCGGCAGTTGGAACCGCGCCACATCCGCGCGCGACCAGCCCAGATCCACCGGCGCCCGTTCGGTGATGCCGGCCACCGCGAGTTGCGCGTATTGCCGATCGATGTCGTGCATCCCTGTGCCCGGCGCCATGCGATGCGGATGCGACGCGCCCGGCGCGATCCCGCACCACTCCGGCCGCGCATGTCGCGGAAAAAAGCCGAAATAGCGGCTGGATCGGCCGGAGGTTTGCAGGTCGTACACCCGGGTGAAACGGCCGGCACGCAGCACCCGACGCAGCCGCAGCGTGGCGGCGATGTCCCACCACGGCGGGCGCCCGTCCGCAATCGTCCGATCGAACCATGGTGCGAGCGACAGCCATCCGGCGTAGGGTGGGGTTGTCAGCACGGTAATCTCGGCCCCTGGATGATGGGCGCGAATTGCCGCGAAAGGCCCCAGGGAGAGCACGACATTGCCCAAAGCGCTCAGCTTGACGATCAGTATGCGCTCAGACTGGCTCAAGTCGCTGGAGTCCCCGTGACGTCGATGGTCGCCCCACCGTCTAGCGCGCCCGGCCCGATCCCGCCACGGCGCAAACCGTTTCTGGTTTACCGCGATCGGATCGGCGCCCCGTCGGAGCTGGCCTTCCTGCGCCGCCAGTATATCGGGTTTTCCCAACTGGACCCGGTCTGGACCGGACGCACGCTATTGCCCCAGGCGCACGAGGTCGGGACGCACCTGCTGCGCATCGGCGGCGACGGCCCGCTGGGGTTTGCGCGCCGGCTGCTGTTTCGGCACTGCGGCATCGCGCCGCCGATCCCGATCGCCGGCCTGGCGCCCGTGCTGCACGCCCAATTCGCCCGCGGCGGCGCGCTGGCTCTGCCCCTCGCCCAAGCCCTGAACGCAAGGCTGGTGGTGACGCTGCACGGCGGCGACGTGGGCAAGGACAAGAACTGGTCCGGCACGATCCTGGCCCGGCGCTGGCAAGCGACCGTCGCCGCCACCAGCCACTTCGTCTGCGTGTCCGCCGCCGTGGCGGAAGTCGCGGCCCGGCGCGGCGTCCCCTCGGGCAAACTGACGATCCTGCCCATCGGGGTGGAGGTCGGCGACCCGCCACCGCCGCCGACCGCCCCGGCATACCACCTGTTCGTCGGTCGCTTCGTCGAGAAAAAGGGCATCGCCGTGCTCGCCGAGGCCGCCCGCCTGCTGCGACAAAGTGGCGACCGCACGCCCATCGTCTTCGTCGGCGACGGTCCGCTCCGCCCCTTGCTGCTCGTCCTTGCTCGGCAACTTCCCAACATCGAACTGGCCGGCTGGCTGTCGCCCGAGGCGGTGAAAGCCCGCATGGCCGGCGCGTGGTCCCTGCTGGTTCCCAGCGTCGTTGCGACGAACGGCGATGCCGAGGGGCTGCCAAGCGTGGTGCCGGAAGCGATGGCGCAGGGGTGCCCGGCGATCGGGTCGAACGAAGGCGGCATCGCCGAGGCCATTCGCCACGCGGAAACCGGGTTGCTGGTGCCGCCCGGCGACGCAGCTTCCCTCGCCGCCGCCATGCGCACGATCGCCGATCCCACCACCCGCAACCGCCTGGGCGCGGCCGGGCATCGGGCGGTCCTGACCGATCTGAATGCCGCGCGGCAATCCCAGCGGTTGGAGGCCCTACTGCTGGCCAGCTAACCGCACCGGGCCGCTGCTTCCCCGCGCGGCCAAACAGCGATAGTTTCCGTCCAACGAATGGGACCGGAGGAGCATCCGCCATGGATTTCGGCATCGGCATCGCAACGTCGCACGACTCGTGGAAGCTCGCGCAACGGGCCGAGGAACTGGGCTTCACCCATGCCTGGTTCTACGACACCCAGATGATCACGGCCGACTGCTTCGTCGCCATGGGGGCGGCGGCGCTGAAAACCTCCAAGATCCGGCTGGGGACCGGGGTGCTGGTGCCATCCAACCGCATCGCCCCGGTTACCGCCAACGCCTTCGCGACGCTGAACGCGATGGCACCCGGACGGTTGGATTTCGGGGTTGGCACCGGTTTTTCCGCGCGCCGTGCCATGGGCCTCGGGTCCATGAAGTTGGCGGACATGGAGGAATACATCCGCGTCGTCTACGGATTGCTGGCCGGGGAGACGTTGGAAACTACCATCGAGGGCAAGCGCCGGAAAATCCGCTTCCTGAACCCCGATGCCGGGCTGATCGATATCGCGCATCCGGTGAAGCTGCACGTGTCCGCCTACGGGCCGAAATCCCAGCAACTGGTCGCCAAACTCGGCGCGGGTTGGAAGACCTTCATTCAGGACGTCGATGGCGCGATCGGCGCGCTGGAGGGGATGCGCAAGGACTGGACCGCTGCCGGCCGATCGGTGTCGGACCTGTATACCACCGCCTGGGTGTGCGGCTGCGTGTTGGAACCCGGCGAACCCGCCGACTCACCCAAAGCCATGGCACAGGCCGGGCCGCGTGCCGCCGTGCTGCTGCATCGCGCCGCCGATATGGACATGGAGGGATGGAAAAACACCTCCCCGGTGCCGCCCAGCACCCAGCGCAGCATCGACGGCTATATCGAGATGGCGCGCGGGTTCGAACCCGCCGACGCCCGCTATCTGATGAACCATCGCGGCCATTTCGTCTTCGTAAAGCCGGAGGAGCGGCAATTTGTCGATGCCGAGCTGATACGGCGCACCACGTTCACGGCAACCGAGCAGGAGTTGAAGCAGCGGATCGAGGCATTGCGCGATTCCGGTTGGAACCAGTTCGTCATGCCCATTGTTCCCGGACAGGAACATGCGATCGAAGACTGGGCCCGCATCCGCAAGGCGTTCGCGTGATGGCGGCGTTGTCCCGAGCAACCGAGCGGCGTGCGCTGGTACTGATATCGGCGGCGCATCTGGTCAGCCATTACCATTATCTGGTCCTGGTGCCGTTGTTTCCGCTGCTGAAACAAACCCTCGGCGTGGGCTATGTCGAACTCGGTTTCGCACTGACCTTGTTCAATGTCGTCAGCGGCATCGTTCAAACCCCGATGGGCTGGGCCACCGATCGTTACGGCGCCCGCCTTGTGTTGATCGCCGGGCTGCTGCTTGGCGGTTTTGCCTATGTATCGATCGGCCTGTTCCCGAACTACGCCTGGATCCTGTGCGCATCGGTTTTGTTGGGTACCGCCAACGGTGTCTACCACCCCGCCGACTATGCCATCCTCGGCTCGGTGATCGAGCCTGCGCGGCTGGGGCGTTCGTTCTCGGTCCATACCTTCGCCGGCTTTCTGGGCAGCGCGATTGCGCCGATCGCGACCTTGGCAATCGCGTCGTTCTGGGGCGCGCCCTGGGCGATCGCGGCGGCGGGCCTGCTGGCGATCGTCGTCGCCCTGCCCTTGATCGCGGCACCTTGGCTGGATCGAGCGGTCACGGCCAGCACGCCGGCCGGTTCGGCGGATATTCCGATGCGGCAATTGTTGACGCCAGCGGTGCTCGGGCTGGTGGGCTTCTTCACCTTGCTCAGCCTCAGCAGCGGGGCGCTGACCAATTACTCGGCGGTGGCGCTGACGACGCTGTACGGGGTCAGTCCGTCGGCTGCGAATGTGGCCTTGTCGGGGTTCCTGTTCGCCTCGGCGATCGGGGTGCTGGCGGGCGGTTTCGTGGCCGATGCGACCAAGCGGCACGGCGACGTGGCGGCCGCGTGTTTCGGCGGATCGGCGGTGGTTATTTTGGCGGTCGGCACGATCGATCTGGGGCCGGTGCTGCTGACCCTGGCGATGGCGACGGCGGGGTTTCTATCGGGGATGATCTCCCCCTCCCGCGATATGCTGGTGCGCGCGGCATCGCCGCCCGGCGCGTTCGGCCGGGTATTCGGCATCGTTACCACCGGCTTCAACATCGGCGGCACGATCGGGCCGCTGATCGGCGGCTGGATCATGGACCACAATATGCCGCGCTGGGTGTTCTATTCCTCGGTGTGTTTTATGATCGCGACATCCGCGATGGGCGCGATGACCGAACGGCGCACCCGCCGTCGGGCGGCATGGGGGGCAGCGGAATGATGGGATTGCCGGCGGCAGATGCTGCCACGACCGATTTCTTCCACCGGTGGCTGGAGACCTTCGCGTCGCATGTCCGAGCGGTGGATTACGCGCCAGCCAAGCCGCTGTTCCATCCGAACATTCTGGCCTTCGGCACGCATCGGGACGTGTTGCCGAGCCTGGAGGCGTGGGTAAACACGCAGTGGGACAATGTGTGGCCGAAGACGGACGATTTCCGCTTCGATCTGGCGGGGACGCATGTGCTGGCTGCCGACGACGGCAGCATGGCGGTGGTCGTCGCGCCCTGGACCAGCACCGGCTTCCATGAGGACGGGTCCCGCTTCGATCGGCCGGGCCGGGCGACGATGGTGTTTCACAACCGAGACGGGGTCTGGCTCGGGGTCCACACGCATTTGTCGCTGAACCGAGGCGTACCGCAGACCAGCTTCGGCAACCGCCCGGTTAAATCGCGATAGCGCGGGGCTTAATCCCCGCGCTTCGATCCTCGATGGGAAACGCACCATGTCCTCCCCCGCCCACGGCCCGCTGGCCGGCCCCGCCCACGGCCCGCTGTCGGGTGTGAAAGTCGTCGCCTGCTCCACCGCGCAGGCCGGCACCGTGCCCTATATGTTGATGGCCGATCTCGGCGCCGAAGTGATCAAGATCGAAACCCCCAACGGCGGCGACACCTCCCGCGAGAACAGCGTGCTGCCCGGCATGCCCAGCACCTATTTCGAAACCAACAATCGCGGCGTCAAAAGCGTGACGTTGAATTTGAAAGCGCCCGAGGGGCAGGAAATCCTCCGCAAACTGGTCGCCGAAGCCGATATTTTCGGGCAGAATTTCCGCCCCGGCGCGGCGGAGAAAAACGGTTTCGGCTACGAGACCTTACGCCAGGCGAACCCGAAACTCGTTTACATGTCGATCTCCGGCTACGGCCCCAACGGCCCGCACGCCGACCTGCCCGGCACCGACTCGATGGCCCAAGCGCTCGGTGGCATCGCCGAGGCCTATTCCAGCCCCGGTCAACCGCTGCGCACCGGCATCGTGTCCGTCGCCGACGAGACCTGTGCGATCCTGGCTTTCGGCGGCGCCCTGGCTGCCCTGACTCACGCCCGCGCCACCGGCATCGGCCAGAAAGTCGATTGCTCCCTGCTGGGCGGGCAAATCCGCCTGATGGGCTGGACGCTGACCACCGCCATGTGGCGGGACAAAAACCCGGTCACCGGACAGGCCCGCATCACCGGCACCCCCGATCGACCCGGCATGAGCGCCAGCTTCAACGATCGCGACGGCAAACCGCTGGTGTTCCAACTCAACGGCAACCGAGTCTGGCGCGCCGCCATGACCGCGCTCGGCTTTTTCCCGGCACTGGAGGCCGCAGGCTACGCCGACCTCGGGGTAATAATCGGGGCGGACGACAAACGGTCGGCGCTGCTGCGCGTCCTCGACGGCTTGTTCGCCACCGGCCTGCGCGACGACTGGGTCGCCCGCCTGCGCAAGGCCGATATCGTCGCCGCACCGATCAACACCCTGCTGGAGGCATCCAACGACCCCGACGTCCTGGCCAACGGCTACGTGACCGAGGTCGAATACCCCAGCCATGGCAAGACCCTGAAAGTCCACGGCTCCCCGTGGCACTTCTCGGAAACGCCGGCCAAGATCGGCATCGCCCCGGCGCTGGGGGCCGATAACGACGCGGTGCTGGCCAGCCTGGGCTACGGCGCGGCCGAGATCGCCGATCTGCGCGCCCGCAAAATTGTCTGATGGCGGGCGGCCGGGCGCCGATTTCGTCGCAGTCCCGTCTTGTCCCGCGCGCCCTCCGGCCTTAACTGACGCCGCATGAGCACCGAGCACGACACCAATCCCGCGCAACCGGCGACCGAGACTGGCCCGGATGCCCCCCTCGATATCCCCCCCACCCCGGAACAGTTGATGCAGGCCGCCACCGCCCGCATCGCGGAACTGGAAGCCGAGCGCGACGCGTTCAAGGACAAGTGGATGCGGTCGGAGGCAGAGAGCGCCAATGTCCGCGCCCGCGCCCGCCGCGACGCCGACGATGCCCGCCAATACGCGGTGCAGAAATTTGCCACCGACGTGGTCGAAGCGGCGGAGAACCTGAAGCGCGGCATCGACAGCCTGCCGCCGTCGTCGGACGATCAACCGGCGATCGTGACCAAAGTCCGGGAGGGTCTGGACGGCGTCGAGCGCAGCTTCGTCGGCATTCTGGAGCGCAACGGCATCAAGAAGGAAGACCCGGTCGGCCAGCCGTTCGACCCCAACAAGCATCAGGCGATGCAGGAACAGGAAACCGCCGACCATAAAGCCGGCACGGTCCTACAGGCCTGGACCGCTTGCTGGACGCTGCACGGGCGGTTGCTGAAGCCGGCGATGGTGGTTGTCGCCAAAGCCCCGCCGGGTGAAATCGCCGCGTAGAGGCGCCGGTTGCGCCCGCGATTTGTCCGGCATGACAAAAAAGCAACGTCGAACCCTTGCTCTCCGCCGCCTGCTTTCATACATCCCACTCAGTCACCCATCGGGGGTGCGCGCGGTGCTTCGGGCCGCCTGCATCCGCTAAAAGGAGTTATCCATGAGTAAAGTTATCGGTATCGATCTTGGCACCACGAATTCCTGCATTGCCATCATGGAAGGCAGCGAAGTTCGGGTCGTCGAAAATGCCGAGGGCGCGCGCACCACGCCCAGCATGATCGCCTTCTCCGACAACGGCGAACGCCTCGTCGGCCAGTCCGCCAAACGGCAGGCAGTCACCAACCCGACCAACACGCTTTATGCCATCAAGCGCCTGATGGGCCGCCGCTACGACGATCCCTTGGTCTCCAAGGACAAGGGCATGGTCCCTTACGAGATCGTCAAAGGCGAGAACGGCGACGCATGGGTGCAGTGCCGGGGCGAGAAATACTCCCCGAGCCAGATCAGCGCCTTCGTGCTCGGGAAGATGAAGGAAACCGCTGAGTCGTACCTCGGCGAACCGGTGACCCAGGCGGTTATCACGGTTCCCGCGTATTTCAACGACTCGCAGCGCCAAGCCACCAAGGACGCCGGCCGCATCGCCGGTCTGGACGTGCTGCGCATCATCAACGAACCCACCGCCGCAGCCCTCGCTTACGGCATGGACAAGAAGGGCGCCGGCACGATCGTGGTCTACGATCTCGGCGGCGGCACCTTCGACATCTCGGTGCTGGAAATCGGCGATGGCGTGTTCGAGGTTAAATCCACCAACGGCGACACCTTCCTGGGCGGCGAAGACTTCGATCTGCGGATCATCGATTATTTGGCCGACGAGTTCAAAAAGGACCAGGGCATCGACCTGCGCTCCGACAAGCTCGCGCTGCAACGGCTGAAGGAAGCCGCCGAAAAAGCCAAGATCGAGCTGTCGTCGTCCCGCGAGACCGAGGTGAACCTGCCGTTCATCACCGCCGACGCATCCGGCCCGAAGCATCTGGTGATGAAAATCACCCGCGCCAAGCTGGAAGCCCTCGTGGACGACCTGATCGCTCGGACTCTCGGGCCGTGCCGCTCGGCGTTGAAAGATGCCGGCGTGACGGCGGGCGAAATCACCGAAGTGATCCTGGTCGGCGGCATGACCCGCATGCCCAAGGTCATCGAAACGGTCAAATCGTTCTTCGGGCGGGAACCGGCGCGCAACGTCAACCCCGACGAGGTGGTGGCGATCGGCGCCGCTGTGCAGGGCGGCGTGCTCCGCGGCGACGTCAAGGACGTGCTGCTGCTGGACGTCACCCCGCTGTCGCTGGGCATCGAAACGCTGGGCGGCGTGTTCACCCGGTTGATCGAACGCAACACCACCATCCCGACCAAGAAGTCGCAGGTGTTCTCCACCGCCGACGACAACCAGTCCGCCGTGTCCATCAAGGTCTTTCAGGGCGAGCGGGAAATGGCGGCCGACAACAAGCTGCTGGGCAATTTCGACCTGACCGGCCTGCCACCCGCCCCGCGCGGCGTGCCGCAGATCGAAGTGACCTTCGACATCGACGCCAACGGCATCGTGTCCGTCCAGGCGAAGGACAAGGCCACCGGCAAGGAACAGCAAATCCGCATCCAGGCGTCCGGCGGTCTGTCGGAAGCCGACATCCAGCGCATGGTCAAGGAAGCCGAGGCGAACGCCGAAGCCGACAAGAAACGGCGCGAGATGGTGGAAGCCCGCAACCACGCCGAAAGCATGGTGCATCAGGTCGAGAAAAACCTGACCGAGCATGGCGACAAGCTGGGCGCGCAGGATAAGGGCGAAGCGGAAGCGGCCATGGCCGCCGCCAAATCCGCCCTGGAAGGCACCGACCCCGAAGCATTGAAGCAGGCAACCGAGCGCCTGTCGCAAGCCGCAATGAAAATCGGGGAGGCGATGTACAAGGCCGAAGCCGAAGCGGCGCAAGCTACGGGGGCCGAGCAACCGGGTGCCGGCAAACCGCACGACAATGTCGTCGATGCCGAGTTCGAAGAAGTCGACGACAAGAAGAAGAAAGCGGGCTGAGTTTTTCGGTTCGGTTAGGACGACCGCTCGCGCCCGTGCTTCGATGAAGCCGGGCGCGACGCATTTATAGTTTTGCCCATGGGGACCGGTCGCGAATGGCCAAACAGGATTTTTACACCACGCTCGGCGTGGCCAAGGATGCCTCGGCGGACGACCTGAAAAAGGCGTATCGCAAACTCGCCATGCAATATCACCCGGATCGCAATCCCGGGAATAAAGACGCCGAAGCCAAATTCAAAGAACTCAGCGAAGCCTACGACGTCCTGAAAGACGACCAGAAACGCGCTGCCTACGACCGCTTCGGCCATGCCGCGTTCGAACAAGGCGGCGGCGCGCAACCCGGCGGCTTCGATTTCGGCGGCGGCGGCGGACTGGGCGATATATTCGAACAGATGTTCGGCCAGATGGGCGGCAATCGCGGCCGCCCGCGTCAGGGCAACGACATCCAGCAGGCCGTCGAAATCTCCCTGGAAGAAGCCTTCGCCGGCACCAAAGCCAATCTCCGCATTCCCACCCGCGTCTCCTGCGAGGCCTGCACCGGCAGCGGCTCGGCCGACGCCAACAAGGAAGCCGCGACCTGCGGCACCTGCCGAGGCGCCGGCAAGGTCCGGGCGCAACAGGGCTTCTTCACCATCGAACGCACCTGCCCGACCTGCGCCGGTCAGGGCAAGACCATCCGCAACCCCTGCCGCACCTGCCGTGGCGCCGGCACCGTCCAACGCGAACGCAGCTTCCAGGTCGCCATTCCGGCCGGTGTGGACGACGGCACCCGCATCCGCATGACCGGGGAGGGCGAGGCCGGCGGCCAGGGCATCCGCAACGGCGATCTGTATGTCCATGTCGCCGTGCGGCAGCACCCGTTCTTCCAGCGGGAGGGCGCGCATATCCTGATGCGCGTGCCCCTGCGCATGACCCAGGCGGCGCTGGGCAGCGATGTCGAGGTCCCGGTGATCGACGGCACCAAAGCCAAGGTGAAAATCCCGGCGGGCACCCAGACCGGCCAACAATTCCGGTTGCGCGGCAAGGGATTCTCCGTCCTGCGCGATCCCGCCCGCGGCGATATGGTGATCGAGGTGACGGTGGAAACCCCGCAATCCCTGACCGCCCGCCAGCGCGACCTGCTGGAACAGTTCGAAGCCGAGGGCCAGAAAGGCGCCAAAGGCAGCCCCGAACACGAGGGATTCTTCGCCAAAGTCAAAGAATTCTTCGAGGGCGGACGGACCTAACCTAACCCGTTTTAACCTAGTGGTCCGATCCTAACGCTTGAGTTCCAAGCGTTAGGATCGGACCACCAAATCAAAGCCTAGTGGTCAGAATCTGACGGTTCTTTTCGTCAGATTCTGACCACTAGCTTGCCGCAAACGCCCCAAGAGGTTTCGATGACCCTGCCCCTCGGCAATTTGCCCGATACACGGTACCCCGACCCGCGAATCGAAGTGCTGGACAAGCGTTTTATCTACAAGCAGGGCAATGCGGCGATCGAACGCATCGCCACCGGGTTTCGCTGGGCGGAGGGGCCGGTCTGGTTCGGCGACCACGGTTGCCTGATCTTCAGCGATATTCCCAACAACCGCATGCTGCACTGGCAGGAATCGGATGGGCATTTGTCGGTGTTCCGCCAACCCTCCCGCTACACCAACGGCAACACCCGCGACCGCGAGGGCCGCTTAATTTCCTGCGAACACGACAGCCGCCGCGTCGTCCGCACCGAGCTGGACGGATCGATCTCGGTGCTGCTGGACCGGTTCGAAGGCAAACCGTTAAATGCTCCGAACGACGTGACGGTGGCAAGCGACGGCGCAGTGTGGTTCACCGATCCCGGCTACGGCATCGATGGCCCGTACGAGGGACACGCCGCCGCCGCCGAACTTCCGCGCAACGTCTACCGGCTGGACCCGAAAAGCGGCTCGGCGACCGTGGTGGCGGACGATTTCGTGCGCCCCAACGGCATCGGATTTTCTCCCGATGAACGTAAACTCTATGTCGTGGACAGCGGTATTTCGCATGGCGGTCCAGCGCATATTCGGGTTTTCGACGTCGATGGCGCGACCCTGCGCAACGGCCGGGTGTTCGCCGACGACTTCCGCCCGGGCATGACCGATGGGCTGCGCTGCGACGTGGACGGCAATGTCTGGTGCAGCATGGGGTGGGGCGACCCGGCGGAGGATGGGGTCCGCTGCTATGCGCCGAACGGCGACCCGATCGGCAAAATCCATCTGCCCGAAGGCTGTGCCAATCTCTGCTTCGGCGGTCCGAAGAAGGATCGGTTGTTCATGTGCGCCAGCACGTCGGTCTACGCCCTGTATATCAATGGCAAAGGAGCCGGTCTATGACTGCGATGTTCGCCTATGTCGGCGGTTATACCACACCCGATCGCGACGGTCGCGGCAATGGAATCAACGTCTATCGTATCGATCCGGCAAGCGATGCGTGGCAGCATTTGCAGAATATCGGCGGGCTGGAAAATCCGTCGTTGTTCACCCTCAATCGGGCTGGCACGCGGCTTTGGACGGTGCATGGCGGGCGCGATCTGGTCAGCGCCTTCGCCATCGACAAAACCTCGGGGCATCTGACGCTGCTCGGGCAGCAGAATTGCGGCGGCACCAATCCGGTCGATACGGCGCTGGACCCAACCGAGCGGCATCTGGTGGTGGCGAATTACGGGAGCGGCAGCGTGGCCACGATGCCGATCGCCGAAGACGGAACGATTCTGCCGATCGCGCAATCGTTCGTGCTGCAAGGCACGCCCGGTCCCGATCCGGTGCATCAGACCCAATCGCATCCGCACGCGGCAATATTCGATCCCAGCGGGCGCTTCGTGGTTATTCCGGATAAAGGTTTCGATCGGACCTTCTTTTTCAGTTTCGAGAACGGGCGCATTGCGCCCACGGCGCAAGGTTCGATCGCGTCGAAAACCGGCGCCGCGCCGCGCCACACAATGTTTCATCCGACACTGCCGATCCTGTATGTAAATAACGAATTGGATTCCACTGTCGCGGTTTTCCACTGGAACAGCGACACCGGCCACGCCACCGAAATACAGGTTTCGACGACAATTCCCGACGGGTATGCCGGGCGCAATACCACGGCGGAAATCGTCGTTTCGCATTGCGGGCGGTTCCTCTATGTCTCCAACCGAGGCCAGGATTCGATTGTACTTTACAATATCGACGAAAGAACCGGACGGCTGGAATATGTTGGAAATACCCCGACCGGCGGCATGCGACCGCGATTTTTTACGTTGGATATCGCAGGGGAACAGATTTTCGTTGCCAATCAGGACAGCGACGATATTGCGGTATTTCGTATCGACCCGGAAAATGGCCGCCCGCTGCCAACACCGATCCGGATCGCAGTCGGCAGCCCTTCCACTATCGGTCTAATACAGGCCTCTTGAGTTTCCCAAGAAAGTACCGCGATAGTGCGGCGCACCGAAGTTCACTTGCGAATCCAGGAAAACGTCATGGCCAAAGCCGCACCCAAGAAAAAGGCCGCCGCGAAGAAACCCGCCGCGAAAAAGGCTGCCACTGCGAAGACAACAGCGCCCACCACGGCTGCTGCGAAAAAAGCCAAAACGAAAAAAGCGGCTGCGGCCAAAGCGCCAGCGAAACGTCCGGTGGGGCGCCCGCCGGGAAAGAAGGCCGCTGCACCAGCGAAACGTCCTGTCGGCCGGCCGCCGGGCAAGAAAGCCGCTGCCGCGAAAGCGACGGCGGGTCGCCCGTCCGCTCGGAAGTCTGCCACCACGACGAAGCGCCCGGTCGGGCGTCCTGCGACCAAGAAAACCGCCGTCAAAGCCGCCGCGAAACGACCCGTCGGACGCCCACCGGCCAAGAAAACCGCCGCCGGTAAGTCCGCCGCTGCTAGAACCGCTGCCAGCAAAACCGCCGCTCGGCGTCCGGTGGGTCGCCCGCCCGGCAAGAAGGCCGCCGCCGCGAAGGCGGTCGTCCGTCGCAAGACCGCAGCGCCGGCCAAACGCCTGCAAGCCGCCGCTCCGGTGCAGAGCTTCACCGCCAACCATCTGAACGAAGCCGACTTCAAGGCCGACGGGTTGCGCCCCTATGCGCAGTATCGCGACCTCGGGATCGCGCTGGCGTCCGGCGGGCTGTGCCAGGCGCACGTCATCCGGCTGATCCAGCCGTGCACCGACGAGGTGCGCAAACGGCACACCCACGCAACCGAACTCCAACTGATTTACGTCCTGAAAGGCTGGATCAAGAACGAGTTCGAGGGACACGGCCAGCAGATGATGTCGGCTGGCACCTGCTGGCTGCAACCGCCCGGCATCGCGCACACCGTGCTCGATTACTCGGCAGATTGCGAAATGTTGGAAATTATCGTCCCGGCCGATTTCAAAACTGCCGATATCGCCTAAACCGCCGATAACGGACCACCCGGAACCAACCGGGTGGCTCGATTTTCAAGGGAGAGAACCAACAATGCCCGGCATGCACCGCCGCGCGCTGCTCATGAGCGCCCTCGCCTCGCCCGTCGTCCTGCGCCATGCGCGCGGGGAAACCCCGATCAAGATCGGCATGCCCGTGGCTCTGACCGGCCCGGCCGGCGAAATCGGTGCGCAGATGCGCCGTGGCGCCGAATTCTGGGCCAAACACACCAATGCCAAGGGCGGGCTGCTCGGGCGCCCGATCGAACTGGTCATCCAGGACACCGGCGGCGATCCCGCCAGCTGCGTGCGCAAGGCGCAGGACGTGGTGGAGCGCGACGGCTGCCGCCTGCTGTTCGGCATGACCTTGTCGTCGGAGGCCCTCGCGGTGGTGCCGAAGCTGGCGGAATGGAACGCCGTGTTCATGTCGTCCGACAACGGCGACGGGCGCTTGACCGGTTCGTCCCTGGTGCCGAATTTCTTCCGAGCGAATACGTCCGGCCCGATGGGGACCAGAGCGGTGTCGCTGTATTTGCGGCAGGCGCAGTTTAAGGGCTTCTATGCCATCGGCATGGATTACGCCTGGGGCCGGAACAGCATCGGGGTCTTCAAGGACGAAATACAGAAGGCCGGCCAGAATTTCATCGGCGATGTCTATTCGCCGATCGGGACCAAGGACTTCTCCACCTACATCGCCAAGATCCGGCAATCCGGCGCCGACGCCTGCTTCATCGTGATGCAGGGCGACGACAACGCCGCCTTCCTTTCGCAGGCCAAACAATACCGCCTGCCGGACAAGGTCCAGTTGCTGACCGAGATCGTCGATCTCAACAGCATTGCCGCCACCGGCGACGCATCGATCGGCCTGATCGGGTCATCCCGCTACAGTTTCACCTTCCCCGGCGCCGCGAATGCGGAATTCGTGGAAATGTGGAAGAAGGAATACAAAACCGTTCCCGACACGTTCGAGGGGGAGCAGTGGCAGGCCGGGCAGGTTTTGGCGGCCGGCATTGCGGCGGCGGGCAGCATCGACGCCGAAAAGCTGCGGGTGGCGCTGGAACATGTCGAAATCGACAGCATCAAGGGCCATGTGAAAATCCGCGCCTGCGACCATCAGGGCGAGCAGCAGGGCTTCATGGTCAAAGTCGTCAAGAAGGAAGGGGCGGCAAAACCGACCCCCGAGCTGATTGCGACCTTCCCGGCGGATCGGGTGACGCCGGGTTGCGGCAAGATGACCTACGATAGCTGACGGATGGACGTCCTCCCGTTTCTGGTAACCCAGTGCCTCAACGCGCTGTCGCAAGCGGCGTTGTTGTTCTTCCTGGGCTGCGGCCTGACGCTGATTTTCGGCATCATGCGCATCGTCAACTTCGCCCACGGGGCCTTCTTCATGCTGGGGGCCTATGTCGGCTGGTCGGCCGTGCGCCTGACCGGGAACTTCTGGCTCGCGCTGATCGCCGCACCCTTGCTGGTCGGCGGCTTCGGCGCGGCGTTCGAGTTGGGCATCCTCCGCCGACTTTACGGCCGCGACGGGCACGCGTTCCTGATGGTCACCTTCGGCCTGACCCTGGTCATGGGGGAGGTTATTCGCCTGCTCTGGGGGGTGGAGGCGTTGCAGGTGCAAATTCCCGCCGCCCTGTCCGACATCGTGTTCATCCTGGATGAGCCGTTTCCGATCTACCGCCTGTTTCTGGCCGGATCGGGCATCGTGGTCGGGCTGACGATCTGGCAGTTCCTCGAACGGACGCGGCTGGGTCTGCTGATCCGAGCAACGTCGCAGAACGCGGAAATGGTGCATGCGCTGGGGACGGATGTGCGGCTGGTGCGCTCGGCGGTGTTCGGCATCGGCTGCGGTCTGGCCGGCATCGGCGGGGTGCTTGCGGCGCCGATGGTAACGGCCTCCCTCGGGATGGCGCCGAACGCGGTGATCGACACCTTCGTGATTGTGATCATCGGCGGCATGGGCAGCTTCCTCGGCTCGATGATCGGGGCGCTGCTGGTCGCCTTCGTGCAGGTGTTCGGCAGCTACTACTTCCCCGATCTGGCGATGGCGTTCATGTACCTGATCATGCTGACCATCCTGGTCGTCCGGCCCGGCGGGCTTCTGGGCAAGGAAGCCTGACACCATGCGGACGACCCTTGCCGTGGCGGCGCTGCTGGCGCTGATGCCACTCGGCCTGCCGCCCTATGCCATGACCCTGCTGACCGAGGCCCTGATCATGGGTCTGTTCGCCATGAGCTTGGATCTGATGGTTGGCTACGCCCGCCTGATCTCCTTCGGGCATGCGGCGGCCTACGGTCTCGGGGCCTATACCTGCGGCAATATCCTACTGCACACCGACATCCCGCTGCCCTTCGCGGTGCTGCTATCGGGCCTGTTCAGCGGCACGGTCTCGATCGGGGTGGCCTGGGTCTGCACTCAGGCAACCGGCGTATCGTTCTCGATGCTGACCCTTGCTTTCGCCCAGTTGCTCTATGCCGTGGCGTTCAAATGGACCGACGCGACCGGGGCATCCGACGGCCTCGCCGGCATTCCCCGCCGCCCCGGCCCCTTCGGCACCACCTTCTTCGCCAGCAAGATCGGGTTCTACTACCTGACCATGGCCTGCCTGTTCGGCGGCTTTCTGTTCGCCCGCGCCTTGGTCCGCTCCCCCTTCGGCGCCGTCCTCCGCGGCATCCGCGAAAACGAGGCGAAAACCCTCTCGCTCGGCTACAACACCCGCCTGTACAAGATCGCCGTCGTGGCCGCGTCCTACATGCTGGGCGGCATGGCCGGCGCGCTGTACGCCCCCTTCGCCGGCTTCGCCAACACCGAGTTGCTGTTCTGGCTCCTATCCGGGCAGGTGCTGATTATGGTCATCGTCGGCGGCACCGGCACCTTGGTCGGGCCGATCCTCGGCGCCGCGTTTTTCCTGTTCGTGCAGCAGCAACTCTCGATCTACACCGACTCCTGGGCGCTGTTCTTCGGCGTGATCTTCATCGGCTTCGTGCTGTTCGCGCCACAGGGGATCCTGGGCCTCGCCCGGCGCGGCCGCCCAACGGAGCAGCACCGATGAGCCTGCTGGAACTGCGCAACCTGACCAAGCGCTACGGCGGCATCGTCGCGGTCAACGGCGTCAGCATGACGGTCGAACCGGGGGAGGTACGGGCCGTCATCGGGCCGAACGGCGCCGGCAAGACCAGCCTGTTCCACCTGATTACCGGCGTGGTCAAAGCGACCGAGGGGGAGGTCCTGTTCGACGGCCAACGCGTCACCGCCATGCCCGCCTTCGGCCGCTGCCAACTCGGCATGTCCCGCACCTTCCAGATCACCGCTTTGTTCCCGGAAATGTCCGCGCGGGAGAACACAAGTCTGGCCGCCCAGGCCCGCGACAAGCAACGCTGGCTGCCATTGGGCGGACAAGCCGTCTTTGCCGAGGCCGCCCGGCGTGGCGACGCGGCGCTGGAACGCCTCGGTCTGACCCATGTCGCCCATCGCCCCGCCGGGCTGCTGTCGCACGGCGATCAACGCCTGCTGGAAGTGGCGATGGCCCTGGCGCAACAACCCCGACTGCTGCTGATGGACGAACCCACCCAGGGCCTGTCGGTGGAAGAAACCGCCCAAGCGGTCGAAGTCCTCGGCAGCCTGTTCGCCGCCGGCGGGCTGACGGTCCTGCTGGTCGAGCACGATATGGAGGTCGTCTTCCGCCTCGCCACCAAAATGACCGTGCTGCATCGCGGCACCGTCATCGCCGATGGCCAGCCGGACGCGGTCAAAGCCGATCCGGCCGTGCAGGATGCCTACCTCGGGGGGTATGCCTGATGCTGACCATCGAGGGGTTGAACACCCATTATGGCGCCAGCCACGTCCTGCAAGGCGTCGATCTTGTTGTCCCGCCCGGCCGCATCTGCGCGCTGCTGGGCCGGAACGGCGTCGGCAAATCGACGACCCTGCGCAGCGTCATGGGGCTGGTGCGGCCGACCGCCGGGCGCATCGTACTGGACGGCACCGACATCGCCGGCTGGCAACCGCATTTGATCGCCCGAGCGGGGGTGGCCTATGTGCCGGAGGGTCGGTTGATCTTCCCGGACCTGACCGTGATCGAGAATATCCAGGTCGCCCAACGCACCCCGGCGCAGGCTTGGCCGATCCCCCGGTTGCTGGAATTGTTTCCCTCCCTGCGCGAACGGTCCCGCAACAAAGGCGCCCATCTGTCCGGCGGGGAGCAGCAAATGCTGGCCATCGCCCGCGCTTTGGTCAGCGACCCCAAAGTGCTGCTGCTGGACGAACCCAGCCAAGGTCTCGCCCCCCTTGTCGTCCGCGAACTCGCTCGGGTCATCCAAATCCTGTGCGACAGCGGCGTGACCATCCTGCTGGTCGAGCAGAACATGAAACTGGCCGAGGCCGTGGCGCACGAACTGCACATCATGGTGAAAGGGCGCATGGTCTACGGCGCCTCCCCAGAGAAATTCCGCGCCGAGGAAGCCGAGATTCGCAGCCGATATTTGACGGTTTAGCGGGTCGTTACTGAGGAAATTTTTCCCCATTCACCCTTGAACCGCGCACGGCCCCGCCCATCTGCAACGGGTATCGTTCCCCCGGAGCCGTTCGCCCCATGCACCACCCTCTGCACGCCCCCGCCCGGCTCGAAGCTTTGTTGCGCAGCGCCTGCTGCCGCTCGCTGCGGATCGGACTGCCGTTCATCCAATCCATCCGGCTCTACCGCTCGGTCATCGCCCTGGCGCGGGAACTGCGCGTGAGTGGGGCCGCGCCGATGCCAGGGGCGCCGCCCTTGGCCACGCTGCTGGCCGCCGTCTGCGATCATGCCTGCGCGCTGGGGCTCGATCCGGAATTGCCGCATCCCGATGCCATTATCGTCCAGCGGGTCGTCGTGGGGCTGGCGCGGGCCTGCCGTCTGGCGCCCAAATCGGACACCGCCCACGATGCTGAGGTCAGTCTTGCCGAGGCCCGAGCCCGACCGAAAACCACCGAAGCCGAGACCCGCCTGACCGCGCTGCTGGAAGACCGGCTGACCGCGCCGGTTCTGGCGGACTCGAAGCTTGCCTTCGCCGATCGCTATCGGATGTTCGGGTCAGCGACCGATGGGGATCGCCTTGATGCGCCGCCCGTCGACTCCCAACGCAATTTCGCCCCGCTTCAGGGCTTGGGCATCGGCGCCGAACACGTCGAAACGCCAGCCGTGCATGACGGCGATATCGGGGCTGTCTTCGGCGGCAAGCCGGTCGATGTCCTCGGAATTGGCGACCAGCTTCGGGGCAACGCGATGCTGCTCGCACTTGGCGGCCAGCAACACCTTGAGCAAGGACACCAACGCGGCGGACGGCCGCGGCGTATCGCGGGCCACCGGGGGCTGGGGTAGCGCCGCATCGGGCAGTCCCCGAGCAACCTCGATCACCGCGAGCATCGCTTGACCGGTTTTGCCCTCGGCGAAGCCTTTGCTGATGCCACGCGCACGGCCGAGTTCGTCCGCATTGCTCGGCGTCGTCGCTGCGATCTCCAGCAGCGCTTCGTCCTTGACCAGACGCTGACGCGGGATGTTGACGCGCTGCGCCTCCCGCTCCCGCCAAGCCGCGAGGGCCTGCAATTGCGACAGGAACCGCCGGTTGTTGGATCGCGGCCGCAGCCGTTCGAACGCAGTTTCCGGATCGACGCGGTAGGTGGACGGCTCGTGCAGGACGGCCATTTCCTCCTGCACCCAATCCAGCCGCTTATCGGCGTCGAGGCGAGCGCAAAGCGCTTCGTAGACATCGCGGAGATGGGTGACGTCGGCGGCAGCATAGGCGATCTGGGCGGCGGACAGCGGACGCACCGCCCAATCGCTGAAGCGGTGGGTCTTATCGATGGCGCCGCCGGTCAGGCCGGAGACCAAGGCTTCGTAGCCGACCTGATCGCCGAAGCCGGCCACCATGGCAGCGACCTGGGTATCGAACATGGGGCGGGGCACATCGCCGAACTTCAGAACGAAGATCTCGATATCCTGGCGGGCGGCGTGGAAGACCTTGGTGACCGCCGTATCGGCGAACAGCGCCTGCAACGGCGCCAGATCGAGGCCGGGTGCCAGCGCGTCGATCACGGCGGTTTCGTACGCCCCGCCAAGCTGCACGACGCAAAGCTCCGGCCAGTAGGTGCGTTCCCGCATGAATTCGGTATCGACCGCGACATAGGTTTCCAGTCGCAGGCGCTGGCACAAGGCGGCCAGGGTTTCGGTATCGACGATCAGGTCGGGGGGATAGTGACCGGGGCGGGGCGAAGGAGGCATGCGCCGTTTCTACCGTATGTCCGCCGAACGCGATAGGATGCGACTTGACTTGCTCAACCCGCCGGGGCTTGTGTCCCGGCCCACTCCGAATGCCAGGACATAGACCCACGATGCACGCCTATCGCACCCACACCTGCGCCGCGCTGCGCGCCGCCGATGCCGGCCAGCCCGCCCGACTGTCCGGCTGGGTGCATGCCAAGCGCGACCACGGCGGACTGCTGTTCATCGACCTGCGCGATCACTACGGCATCGCCCAATGCGTGTTCGCCGCCGGGTCCCCCGCCTTCGCGGCCATCGACAGCGTGCGCGTCGAAAGCGTGATCACCGTCACCGGCACCGTCGTCATGCGGGAACCCGGCACCGTGAACCCCCGGCTGCCCACCGGGGAGATCGAACTGAAAGTCGCCGATCTGGTCGTGCAATCGCACGCCGAGGTGCTGCCGATGCAGGTTGCCGGCGACGAGAAATTCCCCGAAGACATCCGCCTGCGCAACCGCTTCATCGACCTGCGCCGCGACAAGGTGCACCGAAACATGGTGCTGCGGTCCAATGTCATCACGTCCATCCGGCGGCGGATGATCGAGTCCGGGTTCATGGAATACCAAACCCCGATCCTGACCGCATCGTCCCCCGAAGGCGCCCGCGACTTCCTGGTGCCCGCACGCAACCATCCCGGCAAATTCTACGCCCTGCCGCAGGCGCCGCAGCAGTTCAAGCAGTTGCTGATGGTCGCCGGCTTCGATCGCTACTTCCAGATCGCGCCGTGCTTCCGCGACGAAGCGTCCCGCGCCGACCGGTCCCCAGGCGAGTTCTACCAGCTCGATTTCGAAATGAGCTACGTCACCCAGGAAGACGTGTTCAACACCATCGAACCCGTCATCGCCGGTGTGTTCGAGGAATTTGCCGAAGGTCGCGGCGTGTCCAAGCCGCCCTTCGTGCGCATTCCTTACGACCGCTCGATGCTGGAATTCGGCTCCGACAAGCCCGACCTGCGCAACCCGCTGCGCATCGCCGACGTCACCGAACATTTTGCCGGGTCAGGCTTCGGGCTGTTCGCCCGCATCGCCGCGTCCGGCGGCATCGTCCGCGCCATCCCGGCCCCCGGCGCAGCCACCCAACCGCGCAGCTTCTTCGATAAGTTGAACGACTGGGCCAAGGCCGAGGGTGCCGGCGGCCTGGGCTACATCGTCTACGACGCCGACGGCGCCAAAGGCCCGATCGCTCGCAACCTCGAACCCGACCGCGCCGAAGCGATCCGGGTCGCCGCCGGCCTGAAACCTGGCGATGCCGTGTTCTTCGCCGCCGGGAACAAGGACACCGCGCCCAAATTCGCCGGGCAGGTGCGCACCCGCCTGGGCGAGGACCTCGGCCTGATCGCCGCCGGAGATTTCCGCTTCTGCTGGGTCACCGATTTCCCGATGTTCGAGTTGAACGAGGACACCGGCCTGATCGATTTCAGCCACAACCCCTTCAGCATGCCGCAGGGGGAGCTGGAAGCGCTGAACACCCAGGATCCGCTGACCATCAAGGCCTACCAGTACGACATCGTCTGCAACGGCATCGAACTGTCGTCCGGCGCCATCCGCAACCACCGCCCCGACATCATGATCCGCGCCTTCGAGATCGCCGGCTACTCCGCCGCCGACGTCGAGGCTCGGTTTGGCGGCATGCTGAACGCCTTCCGCTACGGCGCCCCGCCGCATGGCGGTTCCGCCCCCGGCATCGATCGCATCGTGATGCTGCTGGCCGATGAGCCGAACATCCGCGAGGTCATCCTGTTCCCGCTCAATCAAGGCGGCGAAGACCTCCTGATGGGTGCCCCCGCCGAGGTCACCGCCGCTCGGCTCAAGGAACTGTCGCTGAAAATCGACATTCCGCCGCCCCGGCCGCGTGCAACCGGGGGTTAATCTGCTTTGAAAGCTGGCATAGCGCCGGGCGCGTCCCTATCTTCGCAAGTGGCGCCGCGGTTCGCGTGCGCCCCATGGAGTCCGAAGATGCGCCTGTACGCCGCGCTGATGACGCTGACGATGCTCGCCCCGGTCGTGATTCCGGTCTGCGCCCCGGTCGTGGCGTGGGCCGCAAACGCCCCTGCCAAGACCGCCGAGCCGCTGGGTGCGCAATTGTTGGCGCATCGGGCGCTGTATGCGCTGACGTTCGATCCCAGGGCCTCGAAAACGGACCAGGGCGGCAGCGACATCGTCGGCGCTCGGGGCACCATGGGCTACGAGGTGATCGACGCCTGCGACGGCTGGGCGGTGCGACAGAAATTGCAGATGACCCTGACCAACTCCGATGGGCAGGATGTCCGCATGGCGTCGGACTATGCGACTTGGGAATCGAAGGACGGGCTGAAGTTCCGCTTCCACATGACCCAGATGACCGACAACCAGATCACCAGCCAGACCGAGGGCGAGGCGAGCCTGACGGCCGTCGGTGGCCTCGGGGAGGCGCATTATCTGCGCCCGAGGGAGCAGACCAAGGCGTTGCCGGCCGGCACCTATTTCCCCACGGCGCATACCGCGACGATCCTGGAAGCGGCGCGGGCGGGGAAGAAGTTCCTGGCGGTGCCGCTGTTCGATGGAACCGACGAAGCGGGCACCGAGGATAGCTCGATCGCCATCGTCGATTGGAAGCCGCCCTACCGGACCGACTACCCGGCCCTGACCGCCCTGCGCAGCACCCGGGTGCGGCTGGCGTTCTTCGATCGGGCACCGGGCACCACGACCCCGACCTATCAGGTTGGGATGCGGTATTGGGAAAACGGCGTGGCGGACGACATGCAGATGGATTTCGGCGATTTCGTCATGGACGCGAAAATGACCGAGTTCGCCGCGCAGCCGAAACGATGCTGACACCCGATCGGGACCGAACGGAGGCATCCGACGGGTGGGGCGGGGCATGATCCGCCGCTTTATCCTCGTCGTGCTGGCAATCGGCGCGCTGTGCCTGCCAACCCCGTCCGAGGCGGCTCAGGATGGGTTGGTCACACGAACCAGCAATAATTCCGTGCCAGTCACGGTTTCGCGGTTCGGCGATGCCGTCCGAGCCGCAGGTTGGGTGGTTTTCGCGCAGATCGATCACGCCGCCGCCGCGCAAGCCGCTGGGCTGTCGCTGCCGCCCCGGACCGTTCTGTTGTTCGGCAATCCGGTTGCGGGCACCCCGGCCATGGCCGCGCATCCAACCCTGGCCATCGATCTGCCGATGCGGGTTCTGGTATGGGCGGACGAACGGGGCCGAACCTTCGTCACCCGCAGCACGGGGGAGGACATCGGCATCCGGGTTTTCGCCCGCCACGGCATCGCAATCCCGCCCGACGCCGACCGCCGCACCGACTCCATCATCGAAGGCTTCGTCCGTTCGGCAGTCGAAAAATCTCTACCGTAACGACCGCCCCTTGCCGATAGCACCTGTACCGAAACGGTCCCTGAGGGTATCGATCGCCGCCTGGGCCGCCGCCAGTCGGGGCGTCTCGGTGTCGGCCAGATCGCCGCGATCCGCCTCCGATCGCGCAACGAGCGGGCTGGCCCCGATACCGATCAGGCGGAAGGCGGTGCCGGTTGCCTCCCGGATCAGCAGGGTGCGGGCGAGGCCGAACAGGCGATCCGGCAGGACGGTGGGCGATGGCAGCCTTGCGTTGCGGGTGCGGGCCACGAAGCCGGACGTCTTCAATTTCAACACCACCCCGCCCGCCGCCAGATCGCTTTCCTTCAGCCTCCGAGCGAGCTTTTCCGATAGGCGCCACAGATGTCGTTCCAGGTCTGCCACGGTCGAGAGATCGGTGTCGAAGGTCGTTTCGGCACTGACCGATTTGGTTTCGCGGGTCGGATCGACCCGACGGGAATCCTCCCCCCGGGCACGCCGCACCAGCGCCGGCCCGTCGTCGCCGAGGCGTCGGAAGGCATCCCGTTCCGATAACGATTGGAGGTGGCCGAGCCGGGTCAGCCCCAGCGTTTCCAGCTTACGGGCCAGGGCGGGGCCGATGCCCGGTAGCAACCGCACCGGTTCGGGGGCGAGCAGTCCGGCGGCCTCGGCCGCGCCGATGACGGCGAACCCGCGCGGTTTGTCCCGCCCGGCGGCGATTTTGGCCAGCAGCCGATTGGGAGCCAAACCGACCGAGATGGTCACCCCGACCTGCCGTTCCACCGCCAGGGCGAAGCGGGCCAGCACCGAGGCAGCGGGCGCGCCGTGCAGTGCCTCGGTCCCGCTCAGGTCCAGCACGGCTTCGTCGATCGAGAGCGGCTGGACGAGGGGGGTCATTTCTTCCATCAGCGCCCGTATCTGGCGGGAGGCGGCGGTGTATTTGGCGAAATCGGGCTTGATGACGACCGCGTCCGGGCAGGCCTGCAACGCCTTGAACATCGGCATTGCGCTGCGCACCCCGTAGATTCGGGCAATGTAGCACGATGCCGAAACGACCCCGCGGGTGCCGCCGCCGACGATCACCGGTTTCGATGCCAATTCGGGCCGATCCCGTTTCTCCACGCTGGCGTAGAAGGCATCGCAATCGACATGGGCGATGGTCAGGGCCAGCAGTTCGGGATGGCCCACGATCCGATGCCCGCCGCAACCGGGACAGCCCGACGCCGGGAACGCCGCCGCGTCGGTCAGCAGACAGTCGCGGCAGAGCGTGGGCACCTCACCCCGCCGGCCAGAGCCACGCAGCCCCGCGCACCCCCGACGAATCCCCATGCCGGTTCTGCACGATCCGTGTCGTAACCGCATCGGAGAACACGTAGCGCATCAGCCGGGCGGGCACCTCGGTATAGAGATGTTCCATGTTCGACAGTCCGCCGCCCAGGACGATGGCGTCGGGGTCGAGGATATCGATCACCTGGGTCAGGCCGCGAGCCAGCCGATCGACGTGCCGATCCAACGCTTGTTGCGCCTTGCTGTCCCCGGCCGCAGCGCGAGCCGGGAGGCCGGATGCGTCGTGGGCGTCGGGGCCGTCGCAATCCCGCGCGAGGGAGGGGCCGGCGACGTAGGTTTCCATGCAGCCCCAGCGGCCGCACCAGCAGGGAACGCCGGGTATCTCGTCCAGGCGCGGCCAGGGCAGCGGGATGTGACCCCATTCGCCAGCCACCCGGTTGGGGCCGCGGTGCACCCGCCCATCGACGACGATCCCGCCGCCGCAGCCGGTGCCCAGGATGACGCCGAACACCACGCCGAAGCCGGCGCCGGCGCCGTCGGTCGCCTCCGACAGGGCGAAGCAGTTGGCATCGTTTTCCACCCGGATCTCGCGTCCCAGCAAGGCACCGAGGTCGGTGTCGAGCGTATGGCCGTTCAGGGCGATCGAGTTGGCGTTCTTCACCCGCCCGGTCGTCGGCGCGATCACGCCGGGGATGCCGATCCCGACGGTGGCCGCGACGCCGAGCTGCGTCTCGGCCTGGGTCACCAGACCGGCGAGGGCCTCCAGCGTCTCCCGATAGCCGTGCGGCGTCGGGACGCGATGGCGCAGGCTCTCCCGACCATCGGGGTCGAGGACGGCAATCTCGATCTTGGTGCCGCCGAGATCGATGCCAATGCGGTGATGTGTCATGGCGGGAGAATGCCGGGATCGGCGCGTTCCGGCAATTCGCTTGACTCCGGTCGCCGCACCCCCTATCCACCCGCCTCCGTTTGCCTGGATGAAGTGTGTATCATGCGAGTGAGAAACAGCCTGAAGTCGGCCAAAGTGCGCGACAAGAACTGCCGCGTGGTGCGCCGCCGTGGCCGCGTCTACGTGATCAATAAGAAGAACCCCCGGATGAAGTGCCGCCAGGGCTAAAGCCCCGGCTCGATCAGCACTTTCGCGTGGGTGCCCGGTCGTCGCAGCTTCTCGAACGTTTCCGGTACTGAATACAGGCCGATGGTCCCCGTGATCATCGGTCCTGCGTCTATTTGTCCAGATGCCAGCATGTCGAGCACCATGGCAAACTCCTCCCGGGTGTAGCCGAGCACGAACTGCACCAGCAGTTCCTTGCGGATGGCGACGCGCGGCAGGATCCGGTCCTCCACCCGGCAGACCCCGACAACGACGATGCGCCCGTGCAATGGCGCGATCCGCATGCATTGGGCCAGCACGCCCGGCACGCCCACGCACTCAAACACCGCATCCGGGGCAAACACCGCATCCGGGGCCGACGCCGCGTCGGCCGACTCGACCACGATCGCCCCCAGTTTCTCCGCCAGTGCCCGCCGCCCCGCCCCCGGCTCCGCCACCACAACTTCCCGCGCCCCCGCTGCTCGGGCGAACAAAACGACCGCCAGACCGATCGGGCCGGCACCGACCACAAGCACGCGGGCACCCAGCAACGAACCGGCCTTGCGGACCGCGTGCAGGCCGACCGCGAGGGGTTCCGTCAGCGCCGCCAGCTTCAGGTCCAACCCGTCCGGCACCTTCAGCGCGTGGTGCGCCGGCATGGCCAAGTATTCGGCATAGGCCCCCGGCTCCGACGCGGTCAGGCCGATGATCCGGTTACGCGGGCAATGGATGCCCAGCCGATCCCGGCAGCCGGTGCCGGACGGGCGGCAATCCTCGCACTCCCGCAAAGGCAACCCGATGACCCGATCGCCGGGCGCGAACAGCGGCGACGCCGATTGGGTCACCACGCCGGCATACTCGTGCCCCAGGACGGTGCCGGATTCCAACGGCGTGGGGGACGGTTCCGTGGCATGCAGATCGGACCCGCAAATGCCGCAATAGGCGACCTTCAGGACGATATCGCCGGGCTGGGCGACCGGGGTTTGGCGGTCTTCGATGGCGAGGGGCTGGCCCTCGGACTTGAACACGATGGCACGCATCTGGGGTTGTCCTATGCGATGGAGGCCTGGAAGGCCTGGTAAAGTGCCGTTGGCGGGGGCATCGGCGGGGCGCAGGGAATGTCGCGGACGAGCGGGACGAAGAACCCATCCGCCGGCCCGGGCGGCACGCGCGCGTCGCCGTACGACGCCCAGAGCCGCCGATGCAGCGCATCCAGCTCCGGCCGAGCATCGGCGAGCCGCACGGCCTGGACGGTGCGGCCGACGGCGGCCAGCAGCGCCGCCGCGCCGTGCCGGTGGCCCTCCCGCAGGAACCAATGCCGGATTGCAACACCCGGCGTGCCGCCGGCCGCGATGTGCATGGCATTGAGGGCGCGTACGACCTCGATTTCGGCGGGAAGCAACGATCGGTTGGGGCGGGAGCCCAGGACAGCGCCCGCTTGCGTAGCCGGCGTGCGCAGACGCGGCAGGAAGCTGGACAGGAAGTGTTCGGCGATATCCGTTCCGGTGTCAGTCAGAGCGCTGTACGACACGATCCGAATATTTTCGCGGCCGAACACGGTGGCGTAACGATCCAGGATGCGACCGGAGTCGATGAAGTCCAAGCCGCCGGGGTTCCTTGTCGCGGCGGTCAGGAACTGGGTCAGCGTCTCGGAAAATCCGTGCTTGATCCGCTCCTGCCAGACCGAGGGCAGGATCTCCGACCAGCGGCGGCTGTAGAACACGACACGGACCGCCGCATCGCCGAGAACGGTGCGTAGTTGCACCAGTTGCGATTCGTGCAGATAGCTCAAATCCTCAGCGGAGATCAGGACATCGTCGGCAGCGATGGCATCGAACGCGGTTTTCGGGTTCGCGACGTCGCCGGCATTCAGGGCCTCGTACAGCTTGACGTGGCCGGGCTGATCGTCGGATTGGGACCAGCCGGCGGGGAACGCGATCCCATCGGCCGCCAGCGCCGGGCGCAGCGCCTGGAAGACGCGCTGGAGGTAGGTTGTGCCGGTCTTATGCGGGCCGATATGCAGGACGACGCGGCGCATCGATCAGGCACCGACCGGCGGCGTTGCCGATGCCCGCGCTCCGATCATCGATCCGATCCCGTTACATCGTATTCTGCATGTCTCCATCGACGCACATCGCCTGCCCGCTGATCGTGGTGCCGAAAGGGCTGGCCAGATACAGCGCCATGTTGGCGATATCCTGTTGGGTGACGAAACATTTCAGACTCGTCACGGCCACCGTCCGCTCGGTCATTTCGTTTTCCGAAATCCCAGCCGCCGCCGCTTTCGCCGCGATCACCGCCCTAATACGTGGTCCATCGACCGGGCCGGGCAGGATGGCGTTGACCCGGATGCCTTCGCCGCCCAATTCGATGGACAGCGACTTGGTAAAGCCGATCACGCCCCATTTCGCCGCCGCATAGGGCGCGCGCAAGGCGAACCCGAAACGACCGGCGGCGGAACTGAGGTTGACGATCGCGCCGCCGCCGTTCGCCCGCAGCGCCGGGATGGCGCGCCGCGCGGTGTGGAACATGCTGGCCAGATCGATTTGCAGGGTGGCGTCCAGATCCTCCGGCGTCACGTTTTCCACCGTCGCCGTCGGGCCGGCGATGCCAGCGTTGTTCACCAGCACATCCAGCCCACCCAGGTGTTTCACGGCGGCATCGACGAAGGCCTCGCACTCGGCCACGTTGCCGGCGTTGGCCCGAATACCGGGGTAGCCGCAGCGATCCAGCGCGGCTTGGTCCACGTCGGATACGAACACCGCCGCCCCGCACGCGGCGAAACTATCGGCCATGACCTTGCCGATCCCGTTGGCGCCGGCGGAAATGGCGACCCGATAGCCGCCGAGGTCCACCGTCAACGGCGTGCGCGCACCTGAAATCATGGGGAACCCTATCTGAGCGAATTGACGATTTGCCGATAGGCTTCCTCGGGGAAGGCCTTCAGCGACGATGTTCGGACATAGCCGAGTTGACCGAGCATAAGGGAGAAGCGGGCGGCGACGGCATCGTCGGGGGCGTCGTAGATGCCGACCATGTCGTGCTGACCCATGGTCATGTGGATCGATCGGAAGTGGCCCCCCATCTCGGCCAGCAGCTTTTTCGCGGAATCGACCCGCTTGGGGCCTTCGTCGATGGCTTTCAGGCCCTGGTCGGTCCAGTTCGCCAGCATGACATAGGTCGGCATCGCATCCACCCTCGATTGGAGACAGGATGCACTATGACCCAAAAACGCCCGTCGGCACAGGGTCGGTTGGGCTGGCCACGACCTCGGTCCGCAGGCGGTGGAACCAGCCGCCGCGATGGGCGGTTTCGTGCGCCTGGATGTAGGCCAAGGCGGCGGCGGGCAGCGGCGTGGCGGTGGCGCAATGGGCCATGCGGGCGGCCGCGACGATCGCCCGGACGGTGCGAACCGGTTGGCCGATGCGCAAGCCTTTGACCAGATAGGCGATCGTGCGCGGCACCAAAGGCAGCCATCCCGAGCCGTATTTGCGCCCGATATACAGGCGGTTGCGGACGAATTGGAACCAGCGGGCGCCGGACCAGCGCACCCGGTGCTGCTCCCCCACTTTGTGCCGGACGGTCAGATCGCCGCGATAGCGCACGCGCCATCCCAGCGCGATGGCGCGCAGGCAGAAGTCGTATTCCTCCCAGCAGAAGAACAGCGCCGGGTCGTAGCCGCCGGCCGCATCCCAGGCGGTGCGGCGGATGGCATGCCCGGCGCCGACGAAGGTGGTGGCCAGGAAATCGGATCCCGATCGCGCCAGCAAGGCCCGGGGATAGCCCCAGGATGTCGGATCGTCGCGCCCGCTGTCGAAGCCAACGATGCGGCAGCCGATCGCCGCCAGATCGGGTTCCGCATCCAGCGCCGCCACCATGCCCGCCAGCGTATCGGTGCCGGCGAATTCCGCATCGTTATCCAACCCCACCACCACCCTGCCCCGCCCGAACGCGGTTGCTCGGTTACGCCCCTCGGCGACGCCCAGATTGCGCTCCGATCGCAGCAGCGTGGCATCCGAACGCCCGGCGACGATGGTTTCGAGCCATGCGAGGTTCTCGACCATCGAACCCTGGTCCAGGATCGTGACATGCCGCCGGACGCCGGTCTGTTCCAACGCGGACCGAATGGCGGCGACGGTTTCGTCCAACCGGTCCAGCGCCAGCACGATCACATCGGCATCGTAGGGGCCGGCGGGCGGATGCGCTGCACCGGCGAGGTGGCGGATCGTATCGCTCACGGCAAACGCGGGATTGCGAGGTAGGCCAGGCGCTTCATCTCCTTCCGCCCGCGGGAGACGACATCCAGCACCAGCCCGCAGCCAAGCGAGAGGAAGCCCAGCAGGACCAACCCGGTGGCGAGGACGGCGGTCGGCAGGCGGGGGACTAGGCCGGTTTGCAGATACTCGGTCACCACCGGCAGCCCCAGGCCGAACCCGGCAACGAGCAGCAGCAAGGCGATGCAGGCGAAGGATTGCAGGGGGCGTTCCTGCTCGATCAGCGTCAGGATGGCGCGCAGGATGCGGAAGCCGTCGGCGACGGTATTCAGCTTCGAGCGCGACCCCACCGGCCGGCCGCGATAGGACGATCGCACCTCCCGCACTGGCATATTGAGCGCGAGGGCATGGACGGTGAACTCGGTCTCGGTTTCGAAACCGGCTGCCAGGGCCGGGAAAGATTTGACGAAGCGGCGGCTGAAGACTCGGTAGCCGGACAGCATGTCGGAGATGCCGTTGCCGAACACGACGCGCACCATGCCGGTCAGCGCCGCATTGCCGAGGCGATGGCCGGGGCGATAGGCCTGGGTTTCGGTGGGGATGCGGGCGGCGCTGACCATGTCCAGGCGTTGGTCCAGCATCAGGCGCAACATGCCCGGCGCGGCGGCGGCGTCGTAGGTATCGTCGCCGTCGACCAGCACGAAGGCATCGGCGTCCACATCGGCAAACATCCGGCGCACGACATGGCCTTTGCCTTGCAGGCGCTCCTGCCGCACCACCGCCCCGGCCGCTCGGGCTTCCAGCATGGTGCGATCGGTGGAGTTGTTGTCGTAGACATAGACGGTGGCTTGCGGCAGCGCGGCCTGGAAGTCGGCGACGACTTTGCCGATCGCGGCTTCCTCGTTGAAGCAGGGGATCAGCACGGCGACGGACGGCTGCTTCGGCCCCAGTTCCACGCCCAAGGCGGCTTCCAGCGCGGCCCGCATGTCCGAGACTCGCATATCCGGGGCCGGCAGGTCGGGCGGCTGCGCCGACGCCGGATCGGCACGCCAGCCCGGGGCGGAGTGCGGCAGTACCGCGGCATCCGCCAGCACCGCCAAATCCAGATGCTCGATGGCGTCCGACATCGGCGGCCCCGCGCTCAATAGGCGTTCAGCGTGCGCGCCACCAACGGGACGGTGCGCAGCGCGATCGACAGATCGAGGCGTAGCGACCATGTCTCGATATACTCCAGGTCGCTGGAAAGGCGGTTGAGCAGTTTCTGTTCGGTCTCGGTTTCGCCGCGCCAACCGCGCACCTGCGCCAGCCCGGTCATGCCCGGTTTGACCCGATGCCGTTCCGCATAATGCGCCGCCACATCCTCGAACAACCGCCCGCCGGCGCGTGTGCCCGGCGCATGCGGGCGCGGGCCCACCACCGCCATCTGGCCGAGCAGAACGTTGTAGAATTGGGGGAGTTCGTCGATCGAGGTGCGGCGGAGCCAGGCGCCGAAGCGGGTCACTCTGGGGTCGTCGCGGGTTGCCTGACGGACCGGATCGGTGCCGCCGTCGTGCCGCATGGTGCGGAATTTCCAGAGATCGAAGGCTTGCCCGTGCTGGCCGATGCGGCGTTGGCGGAACAAGGCGGGACCCGAACTATCCAGTCTGATCGCCAGCCCGATCGCCAGCATCGGCAGGCCCAGCACAGCGAGCGCCGCCAAGGCCAGCACCAGATCCACGGCGCGCTTGACCTGCAGCCGCCATCCGATCGGCCCCGGCGGAACATAGAGCCGGGAGGCGTAGGAAATCGGATGGAAGCCTGCCGCCCCCTCGGGCAGCAGCATCCGGTCGGTGAATTTGCCATGGAAGTCGAACATGTGCCCACCGCTTGCGTCGATTGCGATGGGGGCAGTGTTGGGATGGATTGATTAGCAAAACGTTAACGCCACAGACCGGGGTATTCCCGATTCATATTATTTTTCGATTTGCGTGCGGGCGTGGGAACACACAACGAACCTGTTGCCGGAAAACCGCCTCAGCGGAAGACCAAACGCCGCGATAGCGTGAAATTGACGAACATTCCCGCGATCGCACCGGCGCTGGTTGCGATGACCGGCTGACGCGCCGCCACGGCCAGGAACGTCACCAGCAGGGCGTAAGCGCCGCGATTGAGCGCGAAACCCACCAGATTCACCGCCATGAACCGACCCCACTGGCGGTGTGCTGGACCGCTGCCTCGGCCACGGAAGGTCCAGATGCGGTTCAGCACCCAATTGCCGCTGGCGGCGACCAAGTAGGCCACGACCCCCGCGCCGTACAGTCCTAGCGCGCCGCGCAAGGCGTAGACCGTTGCGGTGTCGAGCACGAGGCCGATCAGCCCCACCGCGCCGAAGCGCATGAATTCGGTCAGTGTCGCAATCCGCTCCGGCGTCGCATGCCGGCGTAGGCCGGGCGGCAGATATCCCGTCAATCGATCGATCGGAGCTTCCATGCGCGGCATCATAGCCGAGCGCCCCGGGGCGGGGTAACCTGCGCGATGGCCGAATTGCGCACGCTGACCGTTTATATGGATTTCAAAAGTCCTTACGCGTACCTCGCGAAGGATCTGGTCTATGCGTTGGAGCAAGCGGTGCCGGTGCGGGTTTGCTGGCTGCCGTATATCCTGGACATCCCGCAATACCTTGGCTCCGCCACGTTGGGTCCGGATGGGACGGTGGTGCAGGAGGATCGCAACGCCCATCAGTGGCGGCGGGTGCGCTACAGCTACATGGATTGCCGGCGGCAGGCGCGCAAACGCGGTTTGACCATTCGGGGCACGCAGAAAATCTGGGATTCCAGCCTGGCTGCGGCCGGCATGTTGTTCGCGCAACGGGCCGGGGATGCTGTGTTCCGGCGCTATCAGGACATCGTGTTCGATCGGTTCTGGCGGCGGGATCTGGACATCGAGCAGGTTGCCGCCATCGCTGCGGTGCTGGCGGACGCCGGCTGCGATGCGACCGGCTTTCCCGCCTGGGCCGAGGCCGGCCGGGCGGAGGTTGCCGCGATAAGCCGGACAGCCGAGGCCCTCGGGGTTTTCGGTGTGCCGAGTTTCGTGCTCGATGGGGAAGTTTATTGGGGCCGGGAGCATCTGCCGGATGTTGGCGCGCTTCTGATGCGATAGCGTGCGTTTGCTGGGCTTTTGGTTTCCACGACGCGGGTGGCACATCGAATTCGATTATAATCTCTATTTTTATTCTTTAAGGGAGAGCGATATCGTGCTACCTCGTTAATCGATGCTTTAGGGCGGGTAGGTCGCTGCATATGGACGATCGGGCAATCGGTAACTGGGGCGTGCGCGCGCTGCTTTGGCTGGCACTGATCCTGGTCGGCTGGATGCCGGTTTCGGCCGATGCGGCGCTCGACAGCAAGCTGGTCACCGTCGAAACGGTGAACGGCATCCTGGTCGCAAGCTTCACCGATCGGATCGACGATTCCTCGCTGGAAGCCATGATGCCGGAACTGGCCGCGATGGGGGTGCAAGCGATCAGCCTGCGCGGCACCACGGTGCGCGACATGTCGCCGCTCTCGAAGCTGACCCGGCTGAAAACCCTCGATATCTGCGGCACCCAAGTGCGCACCGTCGGGCCGCTGGCGGCGATTCCTGGCCTCAAGGCGATCAATCTGCAATTCCTCCCGATCGGCGATCTGACGCCGCTCAGCGGATTGACCGAGCTTGAAACGCTGAACCTGGGCGGCACGGAGATCCGGGACCTCACGCCGCTTGCAAAGTTGACCAAGCTGAAAACGCTGGTGCTCGCCGTAACCAAAATTGGCGACCTCAGTCCGCTGGCCGGCATGCGGGAGATGCAATCCCTCGATCTCGGCAGCACCTCCATCGGCAACATCCGCCCGCTCGCCGGTATGCTCGGCCTCCGGTTCTTGAGCTTGAACGGAACCCAAGTGGACGACATTCGCCCGTTGCGCGACATGTACAACCTGCGGGAATTGGTTCTGACCGGCACCCAGGTGCGCGACATCGCGGTGTTGTCGCGGCTGATCAAACTCGAAACCCTCGACCTGGAAGGAACGCCGGTCGAAGACGTGAAACCGCTGGCCGGATTGGTATCGCTGCGGGCGCTCAACCTCGGCGGCTCCCGAGTCAAGGACATCGGGGCGCTCGGCAATCTCACGGAACTGACGATCCGCCGCTGATCCAAGGCGGCCAGGATACGACGCGACGACAAAACACGGCTCGACTTCTCCGGTTTTATGGGAACCGATACCAAAGATGGCGTGTATGGGGCGGATAAGGACACGACTGGCTGGATGGATTGTCGCCTTCGCGACGATCTACACAGTGGTGCCCGCCTTCGCGACGATCTTCGCGGTCGCGCCCGCGTTCGCTACCACCCCGGCGAGCGACCCGGTCCTGTTTTGGAACGAACAAACCAATCTAGCCATCCAATCGACATCGATGGACCCGTTCAACGCCACTCGGGCATTGGCGTTGGAGAGCATTGCTGTCCTCGATACGCTGCGATCGGCGCAGGGCGCGCCCAGCTTCCTGGTGCGACTGCCAGCCCCCGCCACCATATCCCCAAACCTCGCCGCCAGCGCGGCCGCTCATGCCGTACTGGTCTATCTGTTTCCCGGCAACCGCGCCGCGCTGGATGCGGAATTCGCCAAGGACCGACCGGCATCGCCGACCGACGATCTCCACGCGCGATCCGTCGCCTTCGGGGAAGCCATCGCCCGCGCGGTGGTGGCGATACGGGATCGGGACGGATGGAACCGGACGAAGGCTGTCGCAACCAGCACCGAACTCGGCCGGTGGCGACCGACACCCCCGCGCTTCTACCCGCCGCTGCATCGGCAATGGGCGGAACTGGCGCCGTTCACCCTGATGCGCCCTGATCAATTCCGACCCTCCGGCCCCCCGGCGCTGGACACCCCGGCCTTCAAGGAAGCGCGGCAGCGCACGGCAACGATCGGCGAGTTGCGATCCCGGGTTCGGACCGAGGATCAAACCATGGCCGCCCATTATTGGAGCGACGCCATCGGCACCTACGCGCCGGCCGGACATTGGAATTCGATTGCGGCCGGCATCCTCAAATCCGACAAGCAGGACACGATGGCGCAGGCCGAACTGTTCGCGGAACTCAATGTCGCGATTGCCGACGCGGCGATTGCGATGGTGGATGCGAAATACACTTACAATCTATGGCGCCCGATCACGGCCATCGCGACCGGCGATGCCGACGTCCCGGCGCGGCCCGACTGGGCGCCGTTGCTGGAAACACCCAATCATCCCAGCTACATCTCGGGCCATTCCGCCTTCAGCGGGGCCGCCGCCGCCGTGCTGACCGCCCATTTCGGAACCAAACCATTTCGCGCGGGCAGCGCCAGCATGCCTGGCCTCAGCCGCAGCTTCAACAGCTTCGAGCAAGCGGCCGAAGAAGCGGCGAACAGCCGTTTATGGGGCGGCATTCATTTCAAATTCGATAACGACGACGGCTTGGTCACCGGCCGAGCCATCGGTGCCTGGGCAATGCAGGTGTTCCGCCATCCGACTCAGGACCGGGGTCCGACGATCGTGATGGACCCGAAGGGAACGACCGGCTTCGCGCTCGATTCGGTAGCACCCGTGGCATCGGTCGAAGCCGCGCTCGACGGGGGTCCGAGCACGAGGGTGCCGGTCGGTCCGGATGGCCGGTTCGCGTTGCCGCGCTGCCCGGTTGGGCAACACGCCCTGACCCTCACGGCGATCGGGGTGGACGGGCGGGCAGCGACCCTGGCCACGGTTGTGATGGGCGAGGGCTAATATCCTCTTGGTTTCGCGCGCAGCCGCCACGCCAACCCTGCGCGCATATTAATTTCGCGCGCAGCCGCCACGCCAACCCTGCGCGCATCCCGCTCCGCGCTACAAGCCAGACGGGCGATCCGGCACCCAGATGTAACCGTCGGGATCGACGATATAGGCTTCCCGCAAGCCATGCCCCTTATCCGCGGCCGCCGACAAAACCTCATACCCACCCGCTCGGGCGGCTGCTTCGGCGGCGTCGGGATCGGCTTGGTGCAGCCGCAACTCGACCCCATTGCCGCGCGGCCCGGTGAGGCGAGCGCGGATGGGGTGCCGATCGTAGGTATGATCGGCATGCAGCATCGTTTCCGCCGCGCCGTGGCGCAGAACGGCGAAATCCGGGTCCTCGTAAACGATCGTGGCGTTCAGCACCGCGCGATGGAACGCGACGGCAGCGGCGACGTCGCGCACCAGCAGATTGACCCCGAAACCGGACAAGGATCGTCCGTACTCGGCGCCCGTCATCCACGGCTCTCCGGTTCGCAGTTTCATGGTCAGGCATCCCCTTGCGCGCGCCGAGGCTTCGGCACGGTACCGATAATATCCGCCGCTGCCAGCCGCGCGAGGTCCG
>JANXMB010000151.1 GCA_025354865.1 Acetobacteraceae bacterium
GGACCTGATGAAACGGGTGCGGATCGTGCCGATGGTGCGGCGGACGCTGTTCGGACCCAGGGTGACGGTGTTTGCGAAGGACGGTCGGGTGGTGACGAAAGAGGGCACCGGGCGGGAGTTCATCTGGGACTTCGAGACGCATGCCAAGCGGATGGCCCCGATTGCAGCGGCGGCCCCGGCTTACGACAAGGTGGTCGCACTGTGCCGTGGGTTGGACACTGTCGCCGCCGGCGCCGGCGCAGCTTTGGTTGGGGCGACCGTCGGCTAGCGGTCGCGGCCTCGATCGAAGCGCGCTCTATTGCAGTGTCGGCGCCTGCCGTTCCATCGACGCCAGACCTTTTTCGAACACATCGGCCAGCAACGCTTCCAATCGACTGACCGGCGCCATGGTCGGTCGGCCGGATTGCACTGGGTCGGGTTGCGCCATTGCCTGAGCGAGCAGGGCATCGATGGTCCAGGAAGCCATTTCGATGGTGGGGTTCATGGCATGCATCCTTGGGTGTATGTTCTTTTTTTGTTCATACGAACATCCGACCATCGGCGCAAGCGAAAAACCACCTATTCGAGAATAAAAAGAGAACATCGGCCATCCGACGCACGCTACGCCGCCAAACCTATGCCACCCATACCAGTATCGCCTTCAGCGTCGCTGTCTCCGGCAGGCTGGGATGCACCGGATGATCGGGTCCCGCACCGCCACGCCATAGCACCCGACCCTCTCGCCTGACGCGGTGCAGGCCGTAAGCGACGTGCCCCCACCACGACTCCGCCGAAACGAAGGGACTTGCGCAGGTCAACAGCAGGAAGCCACCGGGTGCCACGACCGAGGCTGCCAGCCGCGCCAACCGCCCATACGCTCGCAGTCCGACATCGACATCCTTGCGCGACAGCGACAGCGCAGGAGGATCGCAGATTGCGATATCGAAGCGTTGGTCCGTTCCCGCCAACACGCCCAGCGTATCGAACGCATCGCCGAGGCGGATATGGACGGCATCGGCGAAACCGTTGGCCAGCGCCGTGTCGCGGGCCAGCGCCAAAGCCGGGGCTGCGTTGTCAATCAGCGTCGCGGCCTTGGCTCCGGCGGCGAGGCAGCGCAGCGCGAAGGCCCCGCTCCCGCAACAAACATCCAGCACACGCGCCCCGGTTGCCAACGCAGCCACGCGGTCGCGCATCGCGCGTCGATCGAAGAACCAGCCGCACTTCGCAAGATCGATGGAAAACTGTACCCCACCCTCCTGCACCGAGGTCGGCTTCCCGATTTCGATCGGCAGCAGGCGCGGCAAGGCAGCCTCCGCCAGGTTGGCCAACAGCGGGCTGTCGGAGGCGGAACGCAGATCGACAATGCCGCCGTAGCGATCGGCGACCAGCGTGGGCAATCCGTCGCCCTCGGCATCGATCAACCGATGGAAGTCGCTATCGCAAACCTGTGTCCGCAACGCGATCGCGGTTTCCAGCCGTCGGACCATCCAGGCAGTATCGATCGCGGCGAGCGGATCGCGATCCAGTAGCCGAGCCGCGAGGAGGGCGTGGGGATCGAAGAGGAAGGTGCCGTAGCGGGTGCCGTCCTGGCCTTCCAGGCGGATGAGCGATCCTGCGGGCAGGCGGCGGAATTCCGGTCGCATTGCGATTTCGTTGCTGAACACCCACGGCGCCCCGGCGCGCAGGCGTTTGCCCTGTCCGGCGATCAATTCGACGATCGGCCGCCCGTCCAACCCCTTCAATCCGCGCAGCCTTCGGTGCTCGGCATACGCAGGCGTGCTCCGCACCGGGCGTTCCCAATTAGACCGACGATCCGCACCATCGGCGCCTCCAGCTTACCAACCGCTCGGACGCTAACGATGTGGCTGCCGATCCTCAACCCATCGACAGGAAATGCCGGCGCATCCGCTCCGCGTCCGGGGGTACCCCTGAAAACAGGCGGAAGGCCTCCACCGCCTGGAATACGGCCATTCCGCCGCCATCGACCGTGTGGCATCCGGCCGCGCGGGCCGCGCGCAGCAATTGGGTTTCCAGCGGGAAATAGACGACTTCGGCGACCCAGAGTGCCGGACGCAGCAGCGCGGCGGGAAACGCCATGCCGGGATGGGCGTCCATGCCGAGCGGCGTGGCATTGATGACGCCGTCGGCTGCGGCGAGGGCCTTGGCGGGATCGTTTCCCACCACGATCCGCCCACCGCCGATCCACCCACCACCGATCCGCCCACCGCCGATCCGGGCCGCCACCGCTGCCGCGCGATCCATATCGGTATCGATCAGCGTCAGTTCGCGCACGCCAAGCGTCAACGCCGCATGGGCCACTGCCGATCCGGCGCCGCCGGCACCGAACTGCACCACCCGATCCAATGCCGCGCCGGGCAGGCCGCGTCGGAACCCCTCGGCGAACCCGAACCAATCGGTATTGTGGCCGACGCGCTTGCCGTCCCGCAGCACCACGGTATTGACCGCGCCCAGGGCTTTCGCATCCGGGGACAGTTCGTCCAGGTATTGCAGCACCGCCTGCTTGCAAGGATGGGTAATATTCAATCCATCGAACCCAAGCCGCTCGGCCGAGACCAGCAATTCCGGCAAATGCGCGGGGCCGAGGCCGAGAACCGTCAAATCGATCAGCTTATACAGATAGGAAAGCCCTTGGGCATCGCCTTCCTGCATGTGCATTGCCGGACTGCGGGAGGCCTGAATGCCGGTGCCGATCAGGCCCACGAGGACGGATTTTCGCATAGTCGGGGTCTCCGTGCCCAAAATCGGGCTTGCACTACGTGTACTAACCATCGATTTAATTCTCATCAACGCTGGCGGAAGGGGACGCATAATCATGCTTAAATCGATCGCGACCGTCTCGCTCAGCGGCACTTTGCCGGAAAAGCTGGAAGCCGCCGCCGCCATTGGCTTCGACAGCGTGGAAATTTTCGAAAACGACCTCCTGACCTTCGAAGGCTCGCCGGCCGATATCCGCGACCTCGCCAACGGGTTGGGCCTGACGATCGCCTGCTTCCAGCCGTTTCGCGATTTCGAGGCGATGCCCGAACCGCAGCGCAGCCGAAACCTGGACCGGGCGGAACGGAAATTCGACGTCATGCAAGCGTTAGGGACCGACCTGCTGCTGGTTTGCAGCAACGTCCATGCCGCCGCGATCGACGACGACGCGCGCGCCGCCGCCGATTTCGTCGCGCTGGCCGAGCGGGCGCATAAGCGCGGGCTACGCATCGGGTATGAGGCATTGGCCTGGGGCCGCCATGTCAATCGATGGCGCCACGCCTACAAAATCGTGCGCGAAGCCGACCACCCCGCCCTCGGTCTGATTGTCGATAGTTTCCATACGCTGTGCCTGGACGACGATCCCTCGGGCCTTCCCGCCGACAAGATCTTCTTCGTCCAACTCGCCGACGCCCCGCGCTTGCAGATGGATGTCCTGTCCTAGCAGGCTGCTGAAAAACGGGTCGCTGAGGGCTGCCGAGCAATTTTTTGTGCAAGAAAGGACGAAGCGCAGACACGATGTGTGTGCATCGTGGCAAGTTTTGGACGAATCTTGCACGAAAAAGGGCCGGCAGACCGACCGATCCCGTTTTTCAGCAGCCTGCTAGAGCCGGCATTTCCGCAATGTCCCCGGCCAGGGTCAGCTTCCGGTGGCAAATTTCGTCCGGGAAGTGCTGAAATCCGGCTACAATGGCCCCCTCTCCCTAGAAATCTTCAACGACGAATTCCGCGCAGCGCCGGCTCGGCTGATGGCGCGGGATGGGTTGCGATCGCTGTTGCTGGTGGAGGCCGAGGCCGGCGCCACAACATTGCCGCCGCCGCCGGTGTTCGATGGGGTGGAATTCCTGGAATTCGCCGTCGACGACGAACAAGGCCGCCGCCTGGGTGAGACGTTACGCGGACTGGGCTTCCACCACGCCGGCCACCACCGCTCCAAATCCGTCGAGCTGTTTCGCCAGGGACGGGTGAACCTGATCCTAAACAGCGAGCCCGATAGCGCCGCGTCGGAGCATTTCCAGTTCCACGGCACATCCGTCTGCGCCATGGCGCTTCGGGTAGACAATGTCGCGCGCGCGGTCGCCCGGGCCGCTGCTTTGCTTTGCCCCGAATGGCACGAACGCACCGGGCGGGCGAGCGCAGCATTCCGGCCGTGCGCGCCCCGGACGGGACGCTGGTTTACCTCGTCGCGCCGGAGGCCGATGGGCGAACGATCTGCGACGACGATTTCGTCCTGTTCCCCGAAACAGCGCCGCCCCCCCTGGTCGGGTCGGTCGATCACGTGGCGCAGGCCTTGCCGACCGGTCGGATGGACAATTTCGCGCTGTTCTATCACGCGGTCTTCGGTTTTTCCCCGGATCGACTATGGGAAATTCCCGACCCCTACGGTCTGGTCCGCAGCCGCACCATGGTCAGCGCCGAGGCCACCGTACGCCTGCCGTTGAACGTCTCGGAAGGCCGGGAGACCGCCACCGGCCGCTTCCTGACCACCTATGCCGGCGCCGGGGTGCACCATATCGCCCTGGCCACGGACGACATCGAGCATGCGCTGCAACAAGCAACCGCGCGCGGCGCCCGCATCCTGGCGATCCCGGCGAATTACTACGACGACATCGGCGCCAAATGGGGCCTGTCGGATGCAAGGATCGACTCTCTGCGCCGGCACAACCTTCTGTACGATCAGGACGATAACGGCGAATTCCTGCACGCCTATACGGATACGTTCGACGGGCGGTTTTTTTCGAATTCGTGCAACGGATCGGCGGCTACCAGCAATACGGCGCCGCCAATGCCGGCGTGCGCATGGCCGCCCAGGCGATGCAACGCCCGGCGCGATAACCACTTGGCATCGACGTGCCGATGCCCGACAAGGGTAAGCACAAATAGGGAGAAACGCGTATGACTGCCACAACACCGGGTTTGGTATTGCCGCGCCGCAAGCTGCTGATGGGGGCCTCATCCCTCGCCGCCGCACCGCTGGCCATGCCGCATATCGCGCGTGCCGCCGATCCGCTGCGCATCGGCGTCCTGCTGGCCAAGACCGGCAACATTGCCTCGCAGACCGAATATCTGGCCAACGGCACCTACCTCGCGCTGGAAGAACGCAAGAACACCATCATGGGCCAACCGGCCGAATTGGTGTGGCTGGACGAACCGTCCCCGCAGGCCGCGACCCAGAACATGCAGAAGCTGGTCGAGGAAAATAAAGTCTGCGCCATCCTCGGCGGTTCGCTGTCGTCCAACGCGCTGGCAGAAGAAGCCAAGGCGGCCGAGTTGAAGATCCCGTTCATCTGCGACAATGCGGCGGCGACGGAAATCACCGGCAAGAACTGCAACCGCTACACGTTCCGACTGAACACGCCGGTTGTGGTGCAATCCCGCATGCTGGCGCCTTACGCACTGAGCTACGGCAAGCGCTGGTACCACATCACCGCGTCGTTCGCCTTCGGGCAGGACATCCTGCGGTCGTCGCGCGAACTGCTGAAAGCCGCCGGCGGGACCGAGGTCGGGTCGGACGAAGTGCCGCTGAACACGGCCGACTTCAGCTCCTTCATTCTGAAAATCCGCGCGGCGAAACCCGATGTCGTCGTGGGGGGCCTGTCGGCGGGCGATCTGTCCACCTTCCTGAAGCAGTGGAACGAGCTGGGCATGAAGGGCAAGATCCCGTTCGTCGAAATCGCCATCGGCGATACCGATATCTGGGCGGTCGGCCCCGAAGCCGCCAACGGCACCTTCACCAAAATGTGGTATTATAACAACCCGAACAACCCGGCCGAGGAAAAGGCGTTCGCCGCCGCTTACATGAAGAAGCACGGCAAGCCGGCGGCGGATAAGGCGTGGATGGGCTGGATCACCGCCAAGTCGCTGTTCGACACCCTCGACACCGTGAAATCCACCGACGCCATGAAAATCGTCGAAGGATTGGAAGCCTGGAAATTCCAGGCGGGCTCGACATCCTACAGCTACCGCCGGTTCGATCACCAGATGTTGGTGCGCAACCTCGCGGTGTCGGTGAAAGAGAAGATCACCGACAAGTGGGATTATTTCGACGTGAAGGCCACGCTGCCGGAAAACGCGGCCGACCTGCCGAAGGTGTTCGGTTCGGAAGAAGAAGTCGGCTGCAAGATGGGCTGACGGTCGCTTGTCCGCCAGTCCATCCCAACGTGACTATGTCGAGAGCGATGGCCGGGGCCGATCACGGCCATCGCATGACCCCGAAGAGACGACCGCATGCTGTATGACCTCCTGCCCCATTTGGTGAACGGCCTGGTGCAAAGCGGGCTTTTCGTGCTGCTCGCCGTTGGGCTGTCCATTATTTTCGGCCTGCTCGGCATCGTGAATTTCGCGCACGGCGCGTTCTTCACGGCTGGGGCCTATTTAACGCTGACGCTCCATCAATATTACGGATGGCCCGCGATCGTTCTCGCACCGATCGGGGTTGGCGTGATCGGTATGATTTCCGAGCGATTATTGATCCAACGTTTGTACGATAAAGAACCGCTGGTTAGCCTGATCGTGACGTTCGCCCTGGCATTGCTGATTGAGGCATCCGTTCGCCAGATCTGGGGCGGTGTCGGTCAATCGTTGCCAACGCCCCCGGCGTTTACGGGAATCATCGAATGGGGCGACGTGATTATCTCGAGATACCGTCTAGTGGTGGCCGCAGCGACGATCGCGATCTTGCTCTCGCTCTGGCTGTTTTTGGAACATACACCATTCGGCCGGATCCTGCGAGCGGGCTCGCGGGACCCGGAAATGGTCGGGCTGCTGGGTATCAATCTACCGAAGGTGTTGACCTGGGTCTTCGGGCTTGGCTGCGCGATTTCCGGTATGGCCGGACTTCTTGCGGCGCCGCTGTGGCCGATCATCCCCTCGATGGCGACAAACGCGATCATGCCGGCGTTCGTCATCGTCGCGATTGGCGGCCTGGGATCGTTCGCCGGCGCGGTGATCGCCGGGCTGCTGATCGGCGTCGTCAATGCCCTGGCGGCCTATTTCTGGCCGGAAGCGTCGGGCGCGATGATTTACGTTTTCATGGCTTTGATGCTGCTGCTCCGGCCCCGAGGGTTACTGGGTGAGCGGTGGGAGCGCTTCGAATGAGCCGTCTCGGTCATCCGGTCCTTTTGGCCGTCGTCGTTTTCATCGCCCTGACCGTCCTGTGGACCGTCATAGGCGGGCCTATCGGTTTGATCACCCAAATCGCGATCTACACGCTATATGGCGCGGGTGTCTGTTTGCTGGTGAGTTATACCGGCCTGGTCCCATTCGGTGCGTCGGTGTTTTTCGGCTGTGCCGCCTATGCCGTGGCGTTCGAGTTGCAACGCGGCATCGCCAACGAATTTGTCGCGTTGATTTTCGCCGTCGCGTTTTCGCTGCTGCTGGGCGCGATCATCGCGGCCATCATCCTCCGGCGGCGTGGCCTCTACTTTTCGCTGCTGACGCTGGCTTTCACACAGATCGCGTTCGAGATCGCGTTCAAGTGGACGCCGGTCACCGGTGGTGAAAACGGCTTACAAGGTTTGCCGCGTCCGATGTTCCCGACCGCCTGGTCGTTCCATGTCTTCGCGGTGGTTACGGTTGTCATCGGGCTCTACTTGCTATGGCGCATCGCCCATTCGCCCTTCGGACGCACGTTGCAGGCGCTACGCGACAACGAGCAGCGCGCACAAAGCCTTGGCTACGATACGTTCCGGGTGAAATTCACCTCGTTCGTGCTGATGGCATGCTTCGTTGGCTATGCCGGCGGTCTGATGGCGCTGATGATCAAGGGCGCTTACGCCGATAATCTGAATTGGCAGCATGCTGGCGACTCACTGCTGATGGCGGTGCTCGGCGGGGTGCATCACTTCCTTGGTCCGCTTTGGGGCGCGATCGCCTTTATTCTGCTTGAAGACCGGCTGTCCCCGATCACCGAGGCCTGGTGGCTGATGTTCGCGCCGATCGTGATCATTTTCGCTTTGGCTTCGCCCGAGGGCATCCAGGGTCTCGTGCTCCGCCTGCGTGGGCGGGAAGATTGGACGCTGACGCGCGCCGGTATCCCAGCACGGCCTGCCGTTATCGCCCCGCGGCACGATGGCGCCGCGAAGCTCGATCCGAGCAAACCGATCTTGCAGGTGACGGGTTTGCATAAGCGGTTCGGGTCGCTGGTTGTCGCGTCCGATATCGGGTTGGACGTCTACCCCTATAAATTGCACAGCTTCATCGGCCCGAACGGCGCCGGCAAAACCACCTTCTTCAACATGATGACCGGCATCTTGCAGCCCAATGCGGGGAAGATCGTGTTCGACGGCCACGACATCACCAACATGCCGATGCACAAGCGCATCCGCCTGGGGCTGGCGCGGTCGTTCCAGATCCTGAGCGTCTTTCCGATGCTGACGGCGTTCGAAAACGTGCGGATCGCGGTGCAGGCGCAAGACGCGCGCGCCACCGGCCTTTGGACCGACGCCTACGATTACGACGACATCAACGCCAAGACCTGGTCGCTGCTGGACGCCGTAGGCCTCGCGGATCGCGCCGCCGATGCCTGCGCCAATCTCAGCCATGGCCAGCGCCGTCTGTTGGAAATCGCCATCTCGCTCGCCACCGACGCGAAGATGCTGCTGCTCGACGAGCCCCTGGCCGGTCTGGCCGAGGCCGATCGCGTGGTGGTCAGCGCGCTGATCCGGCAACTCGCGGAAACCCACGCCGTGCTGCTGATCGAACACGACATCGACCGGGTGCTGGCGCTGTCCGATCGCATCACCGTACTGCATCAAGGCCGCTTGATCGCCGATGGCAGCCCGAACGAGGTCGCGTCCAACCCCGAAGTCATCGGCGCTTATCTGGGTACTGAGCGGATCGTCCCGCCATCGGCGCCGTCGGAAGCGGAGGCGAAGGCGCACGCCGCTGCCAAACCGATCCTGACCGTGGACAAACTGCGCGCGGGATACGCTGGCAGCGTCGTGCTGGAAGATTTGTCGCTGATCGTGCACGAGGGGGAGGCCGTCGCGCTGCTGGGCCGCAACGGCGTTGGCAAGACCACCACGCTGCGCGCGCTGACCGGCACGGTGCGGTCGTCGTCGGGGTCCATCGTCCTCGATGGGGCCGATATCACCCACGCGAAGTCCTACGATATCAACCAGCGCGGTATTTCGCTGGTGCCGGAGGGGCGGCGCCTGTTCCCCAATCTGACCGTGCTGGACAACCTGAAAATCGCGACCCGCCCCGGCGGCGCCTCGCTGGACGAGATCTACGAGTTGTTCCCCAAATTGAAGACGCTGCAACGCTCGAAAGCCGAAAGCCTGTCGGGCGGGGAACGCCAGATGCTCGCGATCGCCCGCGCCTTGGTGGTGCCGGCGAAACTGATCCTGCTGGACGAACCGTTCGAGGGGCTGGCCCCGACGATCGTCAAGGAAGTGATGGACGCCCTGGCCCGTTTGCGCGGCAAGGTCGCGATGGTGATCGTCGAGCACCATGCCGAAACCGTTCTGCCCTTGGTGGATCGGGCCTACGTGCTGGTCAACGGTCAGGTCGCGTTCGAAGGCACCGCCAAATCGCTCGAAGCCGATCCGGCCTTGCAAGCGCGGTTGCTGGGCGTCGTACACCAAGACGCGACGTGAACCGGGCGCCGCCGGTCACGCCGCGACGCCGACTTTTGCCATGAGATAGCCGACAATGGAATCCGCGATCGCCCGCTTGTGGCGCGCGCGGACGTCCGGTGCCGCAAGGTCGCGGGCGAATAAAGTGCCGAACGTGTAGCGATTGGACACCCGATAATAGCAGGGCGCGCTGATCATCATATGCAAGTCCACCGCATCGATCTCGGCATGGAACAGGCCGGCCGCCCGGCCGCGTTCCAGAATGGTGGAAATACTCGAAATGACGGTGGAATTGAGGTTTCGCAGCGTCTCCGACTGCCGGAGATGCGCCCCGTGGTGGATGTTCTCCACGCTGACCAGCCGCACGAAATCGGGATTGTCCTCGTGATAGTCGAAGGTGAAATCGATCATCCGGCGCAAGGCTTCGACCGGCGACAGGCGTTCGAGGTCCAAGGTCTGCTCCAACCCGCGAAACGCGCCGTAGACCTGGTCCAGCACCGCTAGATACAGCCCCTCCTTGCTGCCGAAATAGTAATAAATCATCCGCTTCGTCGTGCTGATCTGCGCCGCGATCGCATCGATGCGCGCACCGCTCAGACCGTGTTCGGCAAACTCCCGGCGCGCCACGGCGAGGATATTCTGGCGCGTTTTTTCGGCGTCGGGTTTGCGCGGGGCGGGGTCCGGCACTTGTGACTCGTCAGCGTTGGCGTCCGATTCCCCTATGAACTTGCCGCCGATTGTGATCCTCATCGGACTGTTCAACCGCTCGTTGAACGCGCTCTTAGTAGGCATCATAGGCTCCTATGGACCTTGTTGAAGAACTCGCGTTTCTTACACGTCTCACGACACACCGTTAGGCCCGTTATCAAACAGTTGACGGCGCTCGGGATATGTTCAGTGGCTTATCCTATCGACGACGCACTGCTATACGATCTGGTTAGTCAAGCCAAAATGGAGGAAACCGATGACAGATGCAACCGATTGGCTCGGGCTGAAAGGCAAGGTCTGCGCAATCACCGGCGCCGGTGGCGGCATTGGACGCGCCGTGGCGCTGGCGATGGTACGCGTCGGTGCCCAAGTCGTCCTGCTGGACCGCGACGCCGCCAACTGCGCCGACACCCAGGCCGCCGTGCGGGCGCTCGGCGTCGAGGCAACCTGCATCCCCTGCGACGTGTCCGACCCCGCCAGCGTGACGGCTGCCGCAGCGGCAGCGGGTCACATTGATATTTTGGTGAACAACGCCGGCCTGCTCCGCCCCGGCCCGATCGCCACCTTGCCGCTGGAGGAATGGAACCGTCTGCTCTCGGTCAATCTGACCGGATATTTCCTCTGCGCCCAGGCCTTCGGCGCCCAAATGTTGGCGCGCAAATCGGGTGCGCTGGTGCATATCGCCTCGATCGCCGCCCGCTTTCCGCAGGGTTTCAGCGGCGCTTACAGCGTCAGCAAAGCCGGCGTCGCGATGCTGTCGCAGCAACTGGCGCTGGAGTGGGGTCCCTCCGGCATTCGCAGCAACGTCGTCAGCCCCGGCCTCGTGCGCACCCCCATGAGCGAGGCCTTCTACCAGGCCCCCGGCGTCGCCGAAAAGCGGGCCAGCATCGTGCCGCTGCAACGGGTGGCGGTGCCGGACGATATCGCCGATGTCGTCACCTATCTGGCCAGCGACCGCGCCGGCTACGTGAACGGCGAAGATATCTGCACCGATGGCGGCTTCGGCCGGGTCCTGATGAGCCTGGTGCCTCGTCCAGGTTTCGAGCAATAGCGTGTACCGTTCGGCCCGATCGGACGCCGATTGCAGCGCCCGACCGAACCCGATTTCAGCAGCCCGTTAAGCCGCCAGATACCCTCCATCCACATAGAGTTCCGCCCCGGTGATGTAGGATGCCTCATCGGAGGCCAGGAACAGGATGGCGTTGGCGACCTCGTCGATCTCGCCATTGCGTCCGAGCGGCACGGCGCGGAGCATTTTGGCGCGGACGGTGGGGTCGGCGGTGGCGCCGGATGTGCGCATCGGCGGCATCAGGCCGGGATGCACCGTGTTGGCGCGGATGCCATCCTTGCCGAACTGCACGGCGGTCGATTTGGTCATCGTCAGCACTGCGCCCTTGGACGCGTTGTAGCTCATGTGCACCATCGTCTGCCCGACCAGGCCGGAGATCGACGACAGGTTCACGATCGAACCGCCGCCATTCTTCTGCATCTGCTCGACCGCGAATTTGGTACCCAGGAATACGCCGGTCGCATTGACCGCCATAATGCGATCCCAAATGCCGGTTTCCAGCAGGTCGTTCACCGCGCTGCCGGAAATCCCGGCGTTGTTCACCATGATATCCAACCGCCCGTAAGCGGCGACGCAGGCGGCGACACAGGCTGCCCAGCTTGCTTCCTCGGTCACATTCAACGCGCAAAACATCGCCGTCCCGCCGGCATCGACGATCTGCTTCACCACCGCTCGGCCCTCGGCTTCGAGCATGTCGGCGACCACGACCTTGGCGCCTTCTTTGCCGAAACGGCGGGCCGTGGCGGCGCCCATGCCCGAGGCGGAGCCGCTGACGATCGCGACCTTGTTTTCCAAACGCATGACGCTGTTCCCCTTTGTTGCCACGTTCGCTTCCGAAGGTGCCATGCCGGCCCCGCCTTGGCTACCGACCGGTATCGGGGCAGAATGGGACATCCAATCAGGAGCATCCCACCATGGCCCATCGCGGCTTGAATTTCGGCATCTTCCTCGCCCCCTTCCATCGACTGGGCGAAAACCCGACACTGTCGATCGAGCGGGATGTGGAGCTGCTGCAATGGCTCGATCACCTCGGCTACGACGAAGCCTGGATCGGCGAACACCACTCCGCCGGATGGGAAACCATTGCGTCGCCCGAATTGATCATCGCTGCGGCGGCCGAGAAGACGAAATACATCAAGCTGGGCTCCGGCGTGACGTCGCTGCCCTACCACCACCCGTTCATGGTGGCGCAGCGCTGGGTGCAGCTGGATCACATGACGCGCGGCCGCGCCATGCTGGGCTGCGGGCCGGGCGCGCTGACCTCGGACGCATATATGCTGGGCATCGAGCCGACGACCCAACGCCCGCGCATGCTCGAAGCCATGGATGCCATCATGCGGCTGCTGAAGATGGAAGAACCGGTCACGATCAAATCGGACTGGTTCGAAATGCATCAGGCTCGCCTGCATCTTGCGCCGTATTCCGATCCGCATTTCGAAATCGCGGTCGCCTCCACCATCACCCCCTTCGGCATGATCGCGGCCGGCACCCACGGGGTCGGGGTGCTGTCGATCGGCGCCGGCCTGCCGGGCGGGCCGGAAGCATTGGGCTCGCAATGGAAAATCGCCGAAGAAACCGCTGCCAAGCACGGCAAGAAAATGGACCGCAAGAAATGGCGCGTGGTCGTCAGCGCCCATCTGGCGGAAGACGACGAACAGGCCCTGCGCGAAGTCCGCAAGGGCGAGCGTAACGAAACCCTGACCTACTTCGAAGACACGTTGGGCCGCCCGCCCGGCCGCGCCGACGATCCGTTGAGCGACGGCGTGAAAATGGGCACGACCTTGGTCGGCTCGCCGGAGACGGTGATCAAAGGCATCCAACGCCTGCAATCGAACAGCGATGGCGGCTTCGGCGGCATTCTGTTCCGAGCACACGAATGGGCCACGCGGGAGCAGACCATGCGCAGCTACGAATTGTTCGCGCGTTACGTCATGCCGGTGTTCCAGGGCTCCATCGACCCCGTCATCGCATCCAACAACTGGGCGCGGGACAACCGCAAGGCCATCTTCGCCCCCTCGACCGAGGCGGTGAAACGGGCCTTCACCGATCACGGGCGGGAAGCCCCCGAAGAAGCCATCCGCGCTCGGACTTTGGGCGCGCGCGACCTGTAAACCCCGTTCTGCCTCGACCCGTCGTCACCATCCGCACCGCAAAGGAATCCCATGACCAAATATCTTCACACCATGATCCGGGTCAGCGACCTGGAAAAAACCATCGCCTATTTCGGCGTGCTCGGGTTGCGCGAAATCCGTCGCCGGCCGGACGAAAAAGGCCGCTACACCAACGTGTTCCTCGCCGCCCCCGGCGATGAGGCTGCTGCCGTGGAGCTGACCCATAATTGGGACGAAAAAGGCTACACCGGCGGGCGCAATTTCGGGCACCTCGCGTATGCCGTCGATAATATCTACGACACCTGCGCCGCTTTTGCCGCGCATGACGTAACGATCAACCGCCCGCCGCGCGACGGGCGGATGGCATTCGTGCGGACGCCCGACGGCATTTCCATCGAGTTGCTACAGGCCGGCGACGCGTTGCCGCCCGCCGAACCCTGGATCAGCATGGCCAACACCGGGTCCTGGTAGCACCGACGACCCTGGCGCGGTTCTACCAGGAACCGTGCCAGGGTTTCGTTTCGGGCCGATCAGGCCATCGCCTGCGCTTTGGCCGATGCCTTGATCATATCGGCCCCTTTTTCCGCGATCATAATCACCGCCGCGTTGGTATTGCCGCTCGGCACCGTCGGCATGATCGACGCATCGACCACGCGCAGGCCCTCGATCCCGCGAACCCGCAAAGTGTCGTCCACCACTGCCATCGGGTCCTGCCCCATCTTGCAGGTGCCGATTACGTGGTAGGTGGTTTGGCCGGTTTCCCGAGCAAATTGGAGCCATTCGGCGTCGGTTTGGATTTTATCGCCGGGGTTCATTTCGTAGGCGCGATATTTATCCAGCGCCTTGTTTTCGATGATCCGGCGGCCGATTTTCATGCCCTCCACCAGCACGCGCTGGTCGAAGGGATCGGCTAGGTAATTCGGCCGGATCGCCGGGGCCGCGAACGGATCGCTGTTTTTGGCGTGGATGGAGCCTTTGGATTCCGGGCGGCATTGATACACCGTCAGCGTCATCCCCGGCTGCTTATCCAGCACGCGGGATTGCGCGTTTGCGTAGCTGGCATGGGCAAAATGGAACTGGACGTCGGGTTCCTCCAACTCCGGCCGGGTGCGCACGAAGCCGTAGGCGATCCCGGCGGTGAAGGTCAGGATGCCGGTCCGCTTCGTGTAGTATTTGAAGATTTCCTTGACGAAATTCAGGCCTCGGGTCTGCTCGTTCAGGGTGACCGGCAGCTTGACCCGCCAGTTCATGCGCGGCGCGTAATGGTCGCGATAATTCTCCCCGACGCCGCGCAGTTCGTGCTGCACGGGAATGCCCAGCGACTGCAACAGCGTCGGCTGGCCGATACCCGAGAGTTCCAGCAGATGCGGCGACTTCACCGCGCCGGCTGCCAGGATCACTTCGCGGTCGCACCGCGCTTCCACCACGGTGCCGCCTTGCATGTAGGCGACGCCGACGGCGCGCTTGCCTTCCAGCAGCACGCGCAGGGCCATCGCTTCGGTTTCGATGCGCAGATTGGGACGATCGCGGATGGGATCGAGGAACCCGCGCGCGGTCGACCAGCGTTCGCCGTTCTTCTGCGTCACCTGAAAATAGCCGAACCCTTCCTGCTGGCCGTTATTGTAGTCGGCATTGCGCGGGAAGCCTTCGCCCACGCCGGCATCGATGAAGGCGTCCAGCAACTCGGCTCGTTCGCGCATCGGCGCGACATTCAACGGCCCGCCGGTCCCACGGGTGTCGTCCACCGCTGTTTCGAAATGCTCGGCTTTGTTGAAATACGGCAGCACCGAGTCGTACGACCAGCCGCGATTCCCGTACTGCGACCACGTGTTGTAATCGAGCGGGTTGCCGCGAACATAAAGCATGCCGTTGATCGACGACGAACCGCCCAGCGTCTTGCCGCGCGGCACCGGGATGGTTCGCCCGGCCGCATTGGGTTCGGGTTCGGTTTGGAAGTTCCAGTTGTATTTCGAGCTATTGAGCAGCTTGGTGAAGCCGACAGGGATATTGATCCACATCGAGGTGTCCTTGGGGCCGGCTTCGAGCAGCAGCACGCGGCTGCGCCCGTCCTCGGTCAGGCGGTTGGCCAGCACGCAGCCGGCCGAGCCTGCTCCCACAACGATGTAATCGTAATCGGCCATATCGGGTTCCCTATCTGTGCCGCGTATCAACCATCACGGCCGCTTCTTGGCAACCGGGGCGCCGCCGGCCTCTTCGTAGAAGCGCAGCATCTCGTGGATATCGCCGTTGCGGCCGAAGCGTTCCATGCCGCGCCGGTAGTTGCGCAGGATCAGCGGGGTCAGGGATAGATCGCCAAAGCCCCCGGCTTCGCCCAGTTCCGCCGCCAGGGCGACGTCTTTTTCCATCAGCGCCATGGTGAAGCGGGCTTCGAAATTGTCGCTAAAAATATGGTTCGGGAACACGTTCAAAGTGGCGTTGTTGCGGCCCGAGGATTGGTTGATCACATCGACGGCGACCTTCGGATCCAGCCCGTTCGCGGCGGCGATCGCCACGGCTTCGAAGGCCAGCAGGCGGTTGGCGGCCGACATCATGTTGTTGACCGCTTTCAGCGTATGCCCGGCGCCGAGCGGCCCGACATGGGTGACATTCGGGCTGATGGCGCGCAGGACGGGGGCGACGCGGGCGTATTGGTCGTCGGTGGCGCCGACCATGATGGCGATGGTGCCGTTATCGGCGCCGGCCGGCCCGCCGGAGACGGGGCCGTCGATCAGCGCGATGCCGGCCCCTGCCAGCTCGGCCGCCATCGCCCGGGTTTGCGCCGTGGCGCCGGAGGTCTGATCGACGACGATGCTGCCGGGCTTCATGCCGCGAATCAGACCGCCGTTATCGGCGAAAATCACCTCCCGCACTTGGGCGGAGGTGGGCAGGCAGGTCAGCACGATATCGGACGCAGCCCCGACTTCGGCCGGCGATCCCACCACTGTGGCACCGAGGGCGGCGAATTCCGCGCAGCGTTCGGGGGACAGATCGAACACGGTCAGCTTGTGCTCGCGGATCAGGCGGCGGGCCAACGCGCCGCCCATGACGCCGAGGCCGATATATCCGATACGCGGTTGGGTCATGCTGGGGTTTCCTTCGAGCTGCGTTGGCCTGTTGTCGATCGTGACGGGCGGCTTTGGCAAGTTTGCCTCGGTTTGCGGTGACGGAGGTCGGATGTTGGGGGTGGGCGAGTGGTGGGCATTTGGGGCGCCGGGTTTGGCTCGATCATGGTTTTGATACTAACATTCACTAACAGAAAATATCGGATCGCGCAAGCCTGCGACGATTGAGGCGCGGTCTGTGGCGGCTTGCCGCCGCCGCCAACGCTTGCCGTCGCCTCCGGAAACTGGCGTGATCGGACAAACGCAGCAATCGTCGGAGCAACACCATGACCGCCACCCCGCGCAGCATCGTCGGCACCTGGAAGCTGGTGGATGCCAGCGCCCGCGACGAACACGGCACCCCGCTGCCGAAACCCTACGGCCCCCTGGGCATGGGCATGGTCACGCTGGGTGCCAACGGCCGCATGATGGCCGTGCTGTGCGACGGGGGCCGCGAAACAGCGGGCGACGCGCCGCGAGAATACGCATCCTACTGCGGCAACTATACGTTCGACGGGCAGACCCTGGTGACGCGCGTCGATGCCTCCGGCCTTGCCCGCATCGCCATCGGTCGGGATCAGGTGCGCGGCGTGCGGTTCGAAGGGGACCGCATGATCCTGACGCCGCCGCCGCTGGCCGCGCAGGACAAGCAGATTTATCGGGAGCTGCACTGGGAGCGAATCAGCGCCGCGACGGCTTGAACACCCCTTCCCATATCGCCCCCTCCGCCGCATGATCCACCCCGTCAACTTCGATGGGGCGCAGCCATGGACCAATCCCTTCTCGCGGCGATGGCGAAAGCGGCCGGGCTGGAAAAAGCCCTGGCCGAATTTCCCGACGACGTCGCCGCCGCAGCGCAGCAGGCTCTGGACAATGCCGGGGCGGTGAAGTTCCCCACCGACCCGCGCGCCGAACCCTGGCCGCCGATGCGGGCCGGGGTTGGGCTATGACCGATCTGCATTGGCTGACCGCGTCGGAGGCGTCGCGCGCCTTCGCCGCCAAGACACTCTCCCCGGTCGAACTGGTGCAGCATCTGTTGAAGCGCACCGAACAGCTCGATCCCAAGTTGAATGCCTATATCCGGTTGGACGCGGACGGCGCGCTGGATGCCGCGCGCACGGCCGAGAAAGAGATCGCGCAAGGCCGCATCCGGGGTCCGCTGCACGGCGTGCCGGTCGGGGTGAAGGACATTTTCGACGTCGCCACGCTGCCGACCACCTGCCACTCGCACATTCTGGTCGATAACATCGCGAAGACCGACGCGGTATCGATCCAGAAGCTGCGACAGGCCGGCGCCATCGTCATGGGCAAGCTCTCGACCCACGAATTCGCCCTCGGCGGGCCCAGCTTCGACCTGCCCTTTCCCCCCGCGCGCAACCCGTGGAATACCGCTTACCACCCCGGCGGGTCGTCGTCCGGTTCCGGCGCCGGGGTTTGTTCCGGCCTGTTCCCGGTGGCCTTGGGCTCCGACACCGGGGGGTCGGTGCGCAACCCCGCCAGCGCCTGCGGCATCGTCGGGCATAAACCCACCTACGGTCTGGTGTCTCGGCGCGGGGTGTTTCCGCTGTCGTTCACCCTGGATCATGTCGGGCCGCTGACCCGCACCGTGGCCGATGCGGCGATTATGCTGGATACGCTGGCCGGCCACGACCCCGAAGACCCCGGCAGTTCCGCCACCCAGGCCCGCCATTTCGGGCGGCTGCTGGATCGCGGGGTGCGCGGTCTGCGGGTCGGCTTCGTGCGCCATTTCCACGAAACCGACATGCCGGCCCACCCCGAGGTCGCCGCCGGGTTGGAAGAAGTCTCCCGCGTGCTGCAAGCGGAAGGCGCGGAGGTCCGCACCGTGCGCCTGCCGGCCCTGGACGAATTCCGCGGCATCAACCGTGTGATCCTGAGTTCCGAGGCCTGGTCGATCCACGCGCCCTGGCTGCGCGATCGGCCCGGCAAGTATGGCCAACTGGCACGCCAGCGGCTGTTGCCCGGCGCGTTCGTGTCGGCGGGCGAGTATATCGGCGCGCAACGTCGCCGGCTGGAACTGATCGCCTCGGTCGAGGACGTGCTGCGCGACGTCGATGTGCTGCTGTGTGCCAGTTCGATGGACCCGTCCTGTAGGCTGGACGACGTGCCGGAAACCAACCGCACCTATCCGCGGCAGGCTCGGGCGCCGTTCAACGTCACCGGTCATCCGGCCCTGGCCATGATGGCGGGGCTATCCTCCGGCGGGCTTCCGGTGTCGGTGCAATTCGTTGGGCGTTACTTCGACGACGCCACCGTGCTACGCGTCGCCGCCGCATACGAAAGGGCGACGCCGTGGCACACGAAACATCCTCCGATCGGGTGACTGCAACGCCGGACGCAGGACCGACGTCGCGGGTCTACTTCTCCCAGCGGCTGCGGATGCACTACGCCGATTGGGGCAATCCCGATGCCCCGCCGATGATCCTGCTGCACGGCGGGCGGGATCATTGCCGCAACTGGGACTGGGTCGCTCGGGCCTTCCGGCACGACTACCACGTGATCGCGCCGGATTTGCGGGGCCATGGCGATTCGGCCTGGTCGGCGGCCGGGCATTACACCATGGCCAACTATATCTACGACCTCGCGCAGCTCATCCATCAGCAGAAACTGGCGCCGGTGACCATCGTTGCCCATTCCCTCGGCGGCAATATCGCCCTGCGCTACACCGGCATCTACCCCGAAACCGTCCACAAGCTTGTCGCCATCGAGGGACTGGGTCCCGGCCCGCGCCAGCCGGATGCGGCGACACAGGATACGATCGCCGAGCGGATGCGGGCGTGGATCAATGAGTCGCGGGGGATGTCGGGGCGGCAGCCGCATCGTTACCCGACCTTGGACGATGCGCATGCCCGGATGCGAGAAGCCAATGCGCATTTGTCGGACGAGCAGACGCGCCATCTGACCGAACACGGCATCAACCAGAACGAGGACGGCAGCTATAGCTGGAAGTTCGACCAATACGTCCGGCTCTGGCCGCCCTACGACATGACCCGGGCGATGATCGCCACGCTCTGGTCGCGCATCGTCTGCCCCACCTTGCTGGTCTATGGGGAGGAAAGCTGGGCCAAGAATCCGGCCACCGACGGCCGGCTGGACTACTTCAAGAATGCCAAGGTGCTGGGCGTCGCCAATGCGGGCCACTGGGTGCATCACGACCAGCTCGATCTCTTCCTGCGGGAAGTGCGCGCGTTCCTGGCCTCCCCGACGGCATGAGCGACGCGACCGACATCGGGCGATTCGCCGAACGGGCAAACCGGTATGCGCGGCGTCTGGTCGGTCGCGTTGCTGCGGTCGCCGTCGTGTTGGCCGGGGTGATGTGGCTGCTCATCGGCGGCTTGATCTGGTCGGAACGGCAAGCCGCAATCGGCCATGGTCTGGTAAACGGGCGCAACCTCGCTGCGGCGTTCGCGGTGGAACTGACCCATACGCTGGATCGCATCGACGGCGCGATGGACGCCATCATCCGCCGCATGCCGATCGGGCCGGACGGTACCCCTCGGCTGGACGATCTGAAACAGTGGGGCGACGATTTTGCCCTGCTGGCACACCCGGCCAAATATCTCGGCCTCGTCGGGGCGGACGGCAAACTCATTTTCAGCAACAATACCGGGACTAAAACCGGCCCGAACGGGTCCAGCCCGGTCGATCTGAGCGATCGCGAGCATTTCCGCATCCACCGCGACAACCGCAACGCCGGGCTGTACATCAGCGTTCCCCTGCCCGGTCGGGTGGCCGAGGGGAAGATGCTGTATTTCAGCAAGCGGATCGAGGCGGCGGACGGCACGTTCTGCGGGGTGCTGATCTTCGTGGTGCCGCCGATCGAGTTGGTCCGCATGCGGGAACGGATCGACCTGGGCACCCGCGGCGCGCTTGCGGTGGTGGGGATCGACGACATCGTCCGGGTGCGCGCCAGCGCGGACCATCCCGATGGGAGCGTGGGCCTCGGGGCCTCGGTGCGCGGCGCTCCCTGGCCTGAAAACGTGCCCCCCGGCGGGTTCGGCAGCTACACCCGCCCCGGCGCGCTGACCCCGATCGATCGCTTGTTCAACTATCGCCGCCTCGACCGCTATCCGCTGATCGTCAACGTCGGGCTCGATCTCGACGACCTGCTGGGGGAAGCCCGCGCCCATGCCTGGATGCTGGGCACGGTCGGCGTGGGCATGACGGGCCTTGTCTGCGGGCTTGCGGTGACCCTGGTGCGGGAAATCCGCCGTCGCATCGCGCGGGAGGTCCAGCTTGCCGCCGAGCGCGGCCGTCTGGAGCAGGCGCGGCGGCGTATCGAGGAGGATCAGGCCAAGCTGTCGATCGCCAATGCCGAGCTGGTTGCCGCCGTCGATCGGGCCGAAGCGGCGAATCAGGCCAAGTCCCGTTTCCTGGCCAACATGAGCCACGAGTTGCGCACACCGCTGCATGCCATCATCGGATTTTCCGAGTTGATCCAGGACCGCGTGCCGCGCACCAAGAGCGACTCCACCATCGCCGAATTCGCCGGCGACATCCTGGCGTCGGGGCGGCACTTGCTGGAGCTGATCAACGCGATTCTGGACATCTCCAAGGTCGAATCCGGCACCGAGCGGTTGGACGAAAGCCCGGTGCGGATCCTGGACGAGGTGCGAGCGAGCGTCGTGGCAATTGGCGGGCGGGCTCGGGAACGCCGGTTGACGGTGGACCTCGATGTGCCCGACACCTTGCCGCCGTTGTTGGCCGACGCCACCAAAATGCGCCAGATCCTGATCAATCTGATGTCCAACGCGGTGAAATTCACCGAACCCGGCGGGCGTGTGACCGTTGCCGCAAGGATCGAAGCCGACGGCCGCATGCTGATTTCGGTGCGCGACACCGGTATTGGCATGAAGGCGGACGAAATCGCACTCGCGCTCCAACCGTTCGGACAGGTGGACAGTTCGCTGTCGCGCCGCCACGAGGGCACCGGCCTGGGCCTGCCTTTGGCGCAACGGCTGGCGGAATTGCACGGCGGGTCGCTGACGGTGGATAGCGCCCCCGGGCAGGGCACGACGGTGTCGATCTGGATGCCGCAGGAAAGGGTGGGATAAAGCCATGGATCTCGTCGTACGCAACGCCCGCACCATCGCGGGGGACCTGACCGATATCGGGGTCGAGGCCGGCCGAATCGTGGCCATCCAACCGGGATTGGTCGCCGACGCGCCCACCTACGACGCGGAAGGTTGCCTGATTTGCGCGGGCTTGATCGAGACCCATATCCATCTGGACAAATCCCGCATCGTCGATCGATGCGCCCCCGAGCCTGGACGCTCGCCCCGATCGATGGAACGTGTCGCGGCGGTCAAGCATAGTTTCACCGAACAGGATGTTTACGATCGCGCCAGCCGCACGTTGGAGGAATGCATCAAATGGGGCGCGACGCGGATGCGCACCCATGTCGAACTGGATGCCGGCGTCGAACTCCGCAGTTTCGCGGCGATCGAGCAACTCCGCCGCGATTATGCCTGGGCGATCGATCTGGAGCTGTGCGTCTTTCCGCAGGAGAGCCTGACCGACAATCCCCGCTCCGACGCGTTGATCGTCGAGGCGTTGAAGCGCGGCGCCAAGGTCGTGGGGGCGGCGCCGAACTACGATCCGAATAAAGCCGGGCACGTGCAGCGGATCTTCGATCTCGCGCGGGAATACGATGTCGATATCGACATGCACCTGGATTCCGGCAACACGCCCGACTTCATGGATATCTACCAGGTCTGCGACCTCGCTGAGCGGTATCGGCTGGGCGGACGCGTGGCGGTGGGTCATGGATCGAAATACTCGACCATGCCGCCGGCCGATCTGGCGGTCCTCGCGCGGCGCATGGCCGATGCCGGGGTCGCGGTCACCGTGCTGCCGACAACCGACCTGTTCATGGGCGGGCGCGACCAAACGCATGCCGTCCGCCGCGGGCTGGCCGATGCCAACCTGCTGTGCGACCACGGGGTCAATTGTTCGATTTCGTCTAACAACATCCTCAATCCTTTCACGCCGATGGGCGACGGGTCGTTGATCCGAGTGGCCAATATGCAGGCCAATGTCTGCCAAATCTCCCGGCCGCAGCACTTCCGCGACTGCTTCGCCATGTTGACGGATCGATCCGCCCGCCTGATGAATTTGACCGACTACGGCATCGCCGTCGGCAATCCCGCCGATATCGTCGTCGTCGATGCCACGTCGCCGGAGCAGGCGATCGCGGAAATCCGCGCACCTTTGGCCGCGTTCAAGCGGGGGGTGCGTACCGTGACACGTCCAAGGGCCGAACTGCATAAACCGGGGTAAACCCATGAAACTATCCGACATCGCGCAGGTGATCCGCAGCAAGAACGCGGGGCCGCGCCGGCTGACATTCGACATCATGTTCGGGTCGGACGAAGACTACCGACGGGTCGCCCAATCGCCCGGTCTGTCCGCCGAAACCATCGGCGGCCTGTACGGCGTACCGGCATCCGAGGTCGCCATCTTCCCCTACCCCGTCGGTCGCGCCATCAAAGTCGTCCTGGCGCGTAAAATCATGGCCGGCGATCCCGGCGACTTCGACGTCTACGGCGCCCAACAGCACGCGCCCTTGCTGGGGATCGAGCTATGAGCGCCTCCGGCCGGATCCTCCGGGAAATTCGCGCCGCTCGGCGTCCTTTGCGCGTGCTGGGGGCGTCCGGACAACTGGGTTACGGCGTGCCGACCCCGGCCTTCGAAGCCGGATTGGCGCGCAAACCCGACATGATCGGCTGCGACATGGGCTCGATCGATATCGGCCCGACGTATCTGGGCAAGGGCGAAATGGCGACCTCCCCCGAATCGACCCGGCGCGACCTGCGCAAAGTCCTGCTCGCCGCCCGCTCCCTCGACATTCCGCTTATTATCGGCTCCGCCGGTTCGGCTGGTGCCGCCGCGCATCTGGATGCCACGTTGGATATCGTCCGCGACATCGCCCGCACTGAGGGTCTGTCCTTCCGCATGGCGGTCATCAGGGCCGATACCGACCGCGCCATGCTGATCGAGGCGGTCCGCGCCGGCAAAGTATCCGGCCTGGACGACATGCCGGCGCTGACCGAACAGGACGTGCACGATGCCGCCAACATCGTGGGACAGATGGGAACGGGACCGTTCCGCCGCGCGTTGGAAGCCGATGTCGATGTCATCATTGCCGGGCGCGCCTGCGATACCGGTATTTTCGCCGCCTTGCCCACCGCGCTCGGCTTTCCCACCGGGCTTTCGGTGCACATGGCCAAGATCGTCGAATGCGCGTCGCTGTGCTGCGTGCCGGGCGGGCGGGATTCGATCCTGGCGATCCTCGACGATGAGGGTTTCGTACTGGAAAGCATGAACCCCGACCGCGCCGCGACCCCGATTTCGGTCGCCGCGCATAGTCTCTACGAACAATCCGACCCCTATACCGTGATCGAACCGGACGGCTGCCTGGACCTGACCGACGCGCAATACGTGGCGGTCGATGCAAGGCGCGCCCGGGTGAGCGGCGCGGCCTGGAAGGACAGCACCGACCCGACCATCAAGCTGGAAGGTGCCACGAAAATCGGCGAACGCGCGATCTTGCTCTGCGGTTCGGCCGACCCGCGCTTCATCGCGCAAAGCAAGGACCTGCTGCCAAAGGTCGCCATCGTGGTCCGCGACCTCGTATGCGAGGACACGCCCGAAGACTACACCTTGCGGTTCCGGGTTTACGGCGTGGACGGCGTGCGGATGAACGTGCCGCCCGGCGAGGCCATGCCGGGCGAAGTCTTCATCATGGCCGAATGCATTGCCCCGACACGGGCACGCGCATCGGAGGTCGTGCGCACGTGTAAGCAGTTCCTGTTGCATTATGGATATCCTGGACGCCTTTCCACCGCCGGCAATATCGCCTTCCCCTTCACCCCGCCCGAAATCTCGGTCGGGCCGGCCTATCGTTTCTCGGTCTACCACCTGCTGCATGTCGACGACGTGGATGCGCTGTTCCCCGTGGAGATCGAAACGACATGAAACGCCGCACACTGCTGACCACCGCCGCCGCGACCCTGGCCCGCCCGGCCATCGGCGGGGCCGCGAAAACGCTGCTGTTCGTGCCGCAGTCGCCGTTGGCCAGCCTGGACCCGATCTGGACCAGCGCCATGACCACCCGCAACATCGGGTTTATGATCTACGATGTGCTGTTCGGGCGCGATGAGCACATGAACCCGAAGCCGCAGATGCTGGAAGGCTACAGCATCGAAGACGACGGCAAGCGCTGGGTCATGAAGCTGCGCCCCAACCTATGGTGGCACGATGGGGCACCTGTCCTCGCCCGCGACTGCGTTGCCTCCATCGATCGTTGGCGCCAACGCGATCCCGGCGGCGCGACCCTGACCGCCAGGCTCGACTCGCTGGTGGCGAGCGACGACCGCACCATCGTGCTGCGGCTGAAAAAGCCGTTCCCGGCCCTGCCCACCCTGCTGTCGAAATTCCAGACCGCCTGCGTCATGGTGCCGCAACGGATCGCCGAGGGCACCGACCCCTTTAAGCAGATGACCGAGACCATCGGCAGCGGTCCGTTCCGTTTCCTGGCCGACGAATATGTCATCGGCAGCCATGCCGCCTTGGTCCCGTTCGACAAATACGTGCCACGCGACGAGCCCCCCAGCTTCACCTCCGGCGGGCACCGCGTGCTGGTTGATCGGGTCGAGTGGAAGATGATCCCGGACGCCGCCACCGCCGCCAACGCGCTGATCACCGGGGAAGTCGACTGGGTCGAAATGCCGATACCCGATCTTCTGCCGATGCTGAAAAAAGCCCCCAATGTCGTGCTCGGTCGCCTCGACGACTACGGGTTCATCAGCCAGCTTCGGCCCAATCATTTGAACGCGCCCACGTCCAACCCGGCCTTCCGCCGCGCTTTGCTGGCCGCGATCGACCAGCGCGAGGTGATGGACGGCATGATGGGCGGCGATCCCGAGAGCACCGTGGTGCCGATGGGCTACCTCGCGACCGGCAAGCCGGAGGTAGACCGCGCCGGCATCGAACAACTCACGACCCGCAAAACCACCGCCGAGATTCGGCAGATGTTCGTCGACGCCGGCTACAAAGGCGAAAAACTGGTGCTGCTGCACACCAGCGACCAGCCGTTCTACAACGCCGCGACCTTGGTCGTGGCCGATGCCTTGAGCCGGGTCGGGGTGAATATCGACGACCAGACAATGGACTGGGGCACGGTGCTGCAACGGCGAGGCAGCAAGGCCCCCTTGAACAAGGGCGGGTGGTCGCTGTTCGTCAGCGTCACCCCGGTGCCGGAATACCGCGACCCGCTGCTAGGTTCGCTGCTGCGCGGCAACGGCAAGGACGCCTGGATCGGCTGGCCCGACATCCCCCGCATCGAAACCGCCTACAACGCTTGGCTCGACACCGCGGACGAGGCCGAGAAAACCCGGCTGGAACGCGAAATCCAACTCGCCGCGTTCGAATCCGTCCCCTTCGTGCCGCTCGGCCGCTACATGCCGCGCTCCGCCTGGAGCAAGTCGATCCGCGCCCCGGGCAAAGGCCCCGCCCCGACTTTCTGGAACATCGACAAGGCGTAGCGGGCCTTTTGTTCGGTCGCGCGATTCAGACCTCCGGTGATTCCACCTGCGGTCATCGCGCTTAGCCCCGCGTCTTGTACCAGGGCACCGGCATGCCGGGTGTCTTGGTGCGGAGCGTGTAGACCGAGGAAGTGGCGGTGAGCATCAGCGTACACAGATCGGCACCGCCAAAAGCTATATTGGCGCAGACCTCGGGCGTTTCAAGGATGCCGATCTTCGTGCCGTCCGGCGCGAACACCCACACCCCCGTGGCCCCGGTGCAATAGACCCGCCCGCGCTGGTCCACCTTCATCCCGTCCGGCACGCCATTGGTCGCGTCGATCGACATGTCGGCGAAGATGCGGCGCCGGACCATCGCCCCGGCCGCGTCCAGCTCCACCGCGTGGATGTACTGGGTCCAGCGGGTGTTGGCGATGTAGAGCGTCTTCTCGTCCGGCGAGAGCGCCAGCCCGTTCGGATATTCCACCCAACAGACAAGGCTGCACACGCCGTCCGGCGTCAGGCGGTAGACCGCACCCTCCCCCACATCGCGGTTGCCGACGGGCACGCGCAAAGCGGGGTCGGTGAAGAACAGGGTGCCATCGGATCGGCAAATGACGTCGTTCGGGCGGTTCAGGCGCTTGCCGTCCTGAGAGTCCAGCAGGATCGTCACGCTGCCATCCAGCGCTTGCCGGGTCAGCCGGCGGCTGTCGCCCTCGCAATTGATCAGCCGGCCCTGCATGTCGAAGGTGGTGCCATTGCCGCCGCCGGTGGTGCGGACGAGCCGGTGCGGCTTGCCCGGCTCGATGCTGAACAGCTTGTTGTCCCGCACATCGACGAAATAGAAAAACCCGTCGGGGTGCCAGACCGGCCCCTCGGTAAATACGAAACCGCCGGCCACTTTCTCGAACGCGGTGGTTTCCAGAATATCCGACATTGTTTCCATGACGTGTTCCTCCTATCCGGTACGATTGCCCGCGACACTGCGCCGATGCGGCCGCCGGCTCAAGCCTGCCGCGCTCGGTTGGCGGAATCGCGAATTTCATGCGATTCTGTCGTGAACAACGGCATAAATATCCAGGCCGCCCGATCCGCCGCCCAGCGGCCGGCTTAGCAGTGCAAAAACAACCACGGAGTCCGCCGCATGGAACTGATCGATCTCAGCCGGGAGCTTTTCCACCGCACCCAGGCGCATCCGTCGCACCCGCCGATCATTGTCAGCGTCTGGGGCGATCACAGCGAAAAGAAGGTGGCCGGCAACACCGTTTTCACCTCCAAAGCCCTGTCGCTGGCGATGTCCGACCATGCCGGTTCGCATGTCGATGCGCCCTGCCATTTCGACCCTCGGCCAGAAGCGCTGTCGATCGACCAGATGCCGCTGGAGAAGTTCTTCACCTCGGCCATCTGCCTCGACCTATCGCACCTGCCGCTGCGGGGTCAGGCGACCGTGCCGGAGATGGAGGCCGCTTTGGCCGCGTCCGGCCAGGACATCCGCCCCGGCGACACCGTGCTGTTGCACATGGCGACCAACGATCGGCTGCTGGGCAAGCCCGGCTATCAGCACGATTTCCCGGGCCTCGCGCTCGAGTCGGTGCACTGGCTCGCGGACCGGGGCATCGGCATGTTCGGCGTCGAAGCCATCAGTCCGGCGCCCGAGGGCGAGCCCAACTTCCAGGCCCATATGGCGTGCGCCGAGCGGGGCATTACGCATATGGAGTGCTTGGCCAATCTGGACAAGCTGATTGGGCGGGGGCGCTTCACTTTTATCGGCTTCCCGCTGAAAATCCGTGGCGGCACCGCCAGCCCGATTCGCGCGGTGGCGATGTTCCCATGATCGGCGGGTTTCGTGTCGGCATCACCGTCAGGCGCGCTCGGCCCGAGGTTGCGGCGGTGATGTTCGACCTGCATTACCTCCCGGCCTGGCGCAGCGGGATTCGTGGGATCGAAATCGTCGCCGGCCAGCCGCCCGACGAAGGCGCCCGCATCGTGCTCCGCAGTGCTCGGCCCGACGGCGAATTCAAGATTGTGGAGCATCAACCCGACCTTCTGCTGATGCTGCAATCCGATACCCGGACCATCGGGCTCAGCCTGGAAGGGGTGCCGGTCGGGACCGTTGCGTGGCTGTCGGTGGAAACCGAGCGGTCGGGGCTGGGGCGGCTGATCGGGTTCTTGACGGATCGACGGGCGCGGCGGGCGGCGATTCGCGATTTGCGGCGGTTGAAGCAGTTTATCGAGTCCGGAGAATACCGGGCATGGCTAACGGAAAGCCCGCCGGACGACGACTGACCGATCGCCAAAAACGGCGGCAATCTGCCGGCAGCGCACGAGGGCGCCCGGCGGATCGCAACCGTTCTATCCGATCGCCCATGTCACGGCAGCAGCGTTCCGGCCGCCGCCGATCGCAGGTCAGGCCGCAGCAGCGACTTTCTTGTCCCGGGCGCGTTCGATCCGGCGCTTCAGCGTCAGCGCTTCCGGGGTCAGTTTGGTGTTCGGCGTGCCGAGCAGGAAGGCATCGATGCCGCCATTATGCTCGACCGTGCGCATGGCGCGGGTGCTCAGGCGCATACGCACCGAGCTGCCGAGCGTGTCGGACAACAGCGATGCGACCTGCAGGTTGGGCAGGAAGCGGCGGCGGGTTTTGTTGTTGGCGTGGCTGACGTTGTTGCCACTCAACACACCCTTGCCGGTAATTTCACAACGGCGAGACATTTGAGACTGATCCTTGGGTCGGCATCGGAAGGGGCGCGTTATGGCGATCCGGGGCCGTCCAGTCAAGGACGGTGTTGCCATCAGCCGCGCCCCGGCGGTGTTTGCACTCAGGCCCGTTTGATGCGGGACCGCTTGACGTGGTCGAGATTCGCGCCCTCGACCCGGATCAACCGGGTCACCAGAGAGCGATTGGGGGAGTGGATGACGCCGACATCGTAGAAATGCGCATCGCCTCGGCGCAGCACGTAGGACCGGTCTGGCTCCACCAGGGTCGGGATCGCGCCCTCCCCCTTTTTCACCACGCGCCAATCGACCATTTCGGTATCGCCCTCGGCCAGCCCGTAGATGGCCCAGCTCGATCCGTGGTCGTGCGGTTCGCCGATGGCAGCGGTCAGGTAGACGTGGCCGCAGACGCAGAAGCCCTGTTCCGGGTCCTCATACAGTACTTTGCGGGGGCGGCATTCCTCCGCCGTCAGGTGTTCCGCCACGAAAGCGTCGTCCTGCAGCGCCTTCGACACCAGCCCGCAGATCGCCTGCTTGCCCGCCGGCCCGGCATCGGCCTTCAGCGCGCCCGCGATGTCGCTGCTCAGTTGCTCAAGCGTGTAAGCCATCGGTTTTATCCTCCCATTTCGGGATTCACGAGGAAGTCCTTTCCATAACACCATAAATCGGAGGACGGACGCAACCCTCGCTTCAGCAACGGCCAAGCGATTTGAGTCCCGCCGATATTGCTTTACGCTGTCCCCAGCAAAACTCGGGAGCAAACTGCCATGACGATGGATTGGACCAGGCTGGTCGCCGACCTCGAACGTCTGTTGAAACTGCGCACACCGCCTTTCGGCATGAAATTGTTCGAAAAAGCCGCGGATATGGAGGCGATTCCCCGCATCCGCCGCCCGAAATCCGTCCACACCACCGACCAGATCGTCGCCCAGGCCGCTCGCCTCGGCTGGACCGTCGGGGTCACCGCCGACAATCTGGCCGGGGCGCAGTGCCGCGCTGTCATCGGCCTCGGCGATGCGAAAGACGCCGAGTGGGCGTCGGGCCAACGCATGGTCGGCGTCTGGTATGCGACCCCCGAGGACTCCGGCCCGCATCAGGCCGCCATGCACTGCGTTCCCGACGGGCAGTTCGAGGCGATGGCCGTGTCGCCTTTGGCCAGCGGTCGGCTCGACCCGCCGGACATCGCCCTGTTTTATGCCACCCCCGGCGCGATGATGTATTTCATCAACGGCCTGCAATGGTCCGGCTACAAGCGCTTCGACTGGTCCGTTGTCGGCGAGAGCGCCTGCGCCGATTCCTGGGGCCGCGCGCTGAAAACCCGCGAACCCAGCCTGTCGATCCCCTGCTTCGCCGAACGCCGCTACGGCGGGGTGCTCGACGACGAGATGCTGATGGCGCTGCCCCCCGAGCACCTGGAGAAGGCGATAAAAGGGATGGAGGCGTTGTCGAAGAACGGGCTGCGTTATCCTTTCCCGCAATACGGCATCCAACAGGACGCCCGCGCCGGGCTTGGCGTCAGTTACGAGAAGAAGTAACGGCGAACTGGCGTGCGATGACCGAAGGCGAAACGCCGTAGGTCTGAATCGCACGACCAAATAAAACCACGATGCGGGAGCGTATGCGGACGCATCGCGCCCCGCTGCGATGCGCTCGCAGCGGGTGGCCTGGGGACGGATTAGGCCGCTAAGGCCGCGCCGCATCGGGTCGGTGGAGGCTCCCCCAGGAGGTAGCCGAGCATCTCGCGGATCGCGTCTTTGGGGCGGTCCCAGAGCTGCCAGGTCCAGGTGTCCGGGCGGGCGTCGCGTTCCCGCTGGAAGGCGTGGCGGCGTTGCTGTTGGGCGGTGGCGATCTGCCCGGCATTGCCGCCGAAATGCCAGAGCGCCATGGAAACCTCGTACCAGAACGCGCCCTCGCAGGTGCTGGGGTTCACCCCCAAATCCAGGCAAATCTCGGCAATCGTGCGCCCAACCGAGCGGCGACGGACCTGAAGTTCTAGCTCCCGCAGGGTCGGCATGGCGAAATCGTCCGCGTCTTCCTGCGCGATGGTGCGCCGCTTCGTTTCGGTGCCGAGCGGCCGGAGCGGACGCAGCTTCATGTCCAGCGCCTCGATCGCCGCCAGATCGGCCGGTTCGCTCTGTCCCGTCGGCTCGATCTCCCGCCCCTGCGCCGCTCGGGCCAGCAAATACCGCTGCAACATCGCGGCGCGAAGGATGCCGCGCTGCACATGCGCCAGAATGCGCCGGAGATCGTGGGTGCCGAAGCCGGCGGCCAGGGTTGGGAAGCGAGGATGGGCGATCTGGCCGGGAATGGCGGCATCGAGGTGCTGTCCGTAAAACAGCAGCGCCCGGACGACGCGCAAAAACGCAGCGATGCGGTCCGGAATGGGCCGGGCCTGTGCGGGGTCGATGCGGGGCGTCGGGTCGTCCATCGGC
>JANXMB010000159.1 GCA_025354865.1 Acetobacteraceae bacterium
GGCCAGAACGGCGCCGGCAAGACGACGCTGTTCGCGCTGATCACCCGGCTTTATCACGCGCATCAGGGCCGCATCGTCGTATTTGGCCAGCCGTTCCGTGCCGACGCGTCGGCCGCTTTGGCCCGCATGGGCGTGGTGTTCCAGCAGCCGACCCTGGATCTCGACCTTACGGTGCAGCAGAACCTCGAATACCACGCGGCTCTGCACGGCATGGCCGGCGCCGTAGCCGCCCCGCGCATCCGCGACGAGCTGGCCCGGGTGGGCCTGGCAGAGCGCGCGCGCGACCGGGTGCGCCTGCTGTCCGGCGGGCAGAAACGCCGGGTCGAACTGGCCCGCGCCTTACTGCATGACCCAGCGCTGCTGCTGCTGGACGAGCCAACCGCCGGGCTCGATATGGAGAGCCGCGGCTTTCTGCTGGAGCATGTCCGCCGCCTATGCCGCGAACAAGGTCTGGCGGTGCTATGGGCGACCCACCTGATCGACGAGGCTGACGACGACGCGCGTGTCGTGGTGCTGCACAAGGGCCGCGTGCTGGCAAGCGGGCCGGTGCCGGACATCCTGGCCCAGGCTGGTGCCGCCACCCTCAAGGACGCATTCGAGCACCTGACCCATGCTAAAAACTGAAATCCGCAGCCTGACGTTTGCGTCCTATGCCCGCTGCATGGGCGGTATCGTCCGGCGTGAGGGCCTGCGCTGGGTGCATCAGCGCGGCCGGTTTATCTCGGCCCTGGTGCGTCCGCTGGTTTGGCTCGCGATCTTCGCCGCCGGATTCCGCTTCGTGCTGGGCGTCTCGATCATTCCACCCTACGAGACCTACATTCCATACGAGGTCTATATCGCGCCGGGCCTGATCGCCATGATCGAGCTGTTCAACGGTATGCAGAGCAGCCTGTCGATGGTCTATGACCGCGAGATGGGCAGCATGAAGACCTTGATGGTCAGCCCGTTCCCGCGCTGGTTCCTGCTGTTGAGCAAGCTGCTGGCCGGCGTCGCGGTATCCGTTGTGCAAGCCTACATCTTTCTCGGCATCGCCTGGTTTTGGGAGATCGATCCGCCGCTGTGGGGCTATGTGGCGGTGCTGCCCGCTTTGGTGCTGTCCGGGCTGATGCTGGGCGCACTCGGTTTGGTGCTGTCCAGCTTCGTCAAGCAACTGGAGAACTTCGCCGGGGTGATGAATTTCGTCATCTTCCCGATGTTTTTTGCCTCCTCGGCGCTCTATCCGCTGTGGCGGGTGAAGGAATCGAGCCTGACGCTGTGGTGGATCTGCCAGATCAACCCGTTCAGCAGCGCCACCGAGTTGATTCGCTTCGCGCTGTACCAGGAATTCGAACCGCAATCGGCCGCCATTCTGGCCGGGTTCACGCTCGTGTTCATGGTGCTGGCAGTAATCGGCTACGACCCCGGGCGCGGCTTGATCTCGCGGCGGGCCGGCGGCAGCGAATAGCGGGGCCGCGTGCCGCCAGCTTAAATTAATGCGTGCATGGGTTTTCGATGCCTGCCGCACGGGTTGCGGAGCGCATTTCGTTGCCAGCCAGGGCATCACGCTGAACATCGGCAGCCGCAATTCGACGCTGGTTTATCTTGGCGCCTAGATCGTCAACGCGGTGGCCGGCTGCAACGATTGTCATACCAATCCGTCCTACACCACCACCGGCAACCCGTTCTTCGGCCAGCCGAAGCAAATCAACACCGCCTGCTATCTGGCCGGCGGCCAGCATTTCGGCCCGTTCGTCTCGCGCAACCTGACTCCGGACGCGCATGGCCGCCCGGCGGGCATGACCTTCAACCAGTTCAAGAACGTCATTCGCACGGGCGCGGACATGGATAACCCTGGCCAATTGCTGCAAGTGATGCCGTGGCCGTCCTACCAGAACATGACCGGCCGCGAACTGAACGCGATCTACGCGTTCCTCGCTTCGATCCCGTCCATCGCCAACCCCTGCTAGCCAAACCGGCGGTATTTCCACTGGCAAGTGCGTCCGCAGGCTGGCCTGCGGACGCAAGCCGGGGCAATCTGCGCCGCAACCGGCCGCACAGCCGGACCAACGCAGCCGAGGAACTATCGCATGGACGTTCGCGCCGCCGTCGCCTTCGAGGCCGGCCAGCCGCTCAGCATCGAGACCGTGCAGCTCGAAGGCCCGCGCGAGGGCGAAGTGCTGGTGGAGATCAAGGCCACCGGCCTGTGCCACACCGACAAATACACGCTGTCCGGCGCCGACCCGGAAGGCATGTTCCCGGCCATTCTGGGCCATGAGGGGGCCGGCATCGTGGTGGATGTCGGGCCGGGCGTGACCAGCCTGCGCAAGGGCGATCACGTTATTCCGCTGTACACGCCGGAATGCCGCGAGTGCGATTACTGCCTCAGCCGCAAGACCAATCTGTGCCAAAAAATTCGCACCACCCAGGGGCGCGGCGTGATGCCGGACGGCACTAGCCGGTTCTCGCTGAATGGCAAGCCGATTCTGCACTACATGGGGTGCAGCACCTTCGCCAATTATACCGTGCTGCCCGAGATCAGCCTGGCGAAAATCCGTGAGGACGCGCCGTTCGACAAAGCGTGCTACATCGGCTGCGGCGTCACCACCGGCATCGGCGCGGTGCTGTTCACCGCCAAGGTGGAATACGGCGCCAATGTCGTGGTGTTCGGCCTCGGCGGCATCGGGTTGAACGTGATCCAGGGCGCCAGGATGGCGGGCGCCAACATGATCGTCGGCGTCGATCTGAACCCCAAGCGCGAGGCGCTGGCGCGTAAGTTCGGCCTGACCCACTTCGTCAACCCCAGCGAGATCAAGGGCGATCTGGTCGGCCATCTGGTGGAACTGACCAATGGCGGCGCCGATTACAGCTTCGAGTGCGTCGGCAACGTCAAGCTGATGCGCCAGGCGCTGGAATGCGCGCACAAGGGCTGGGGCGTGTCCACCATCATCGGCGTCGCGGGCGCGGGCCAGGAAATCGCCACCCGCCCGTTCCAGCTTGTCACCGGCCGCCGCTGGATCGGCACCGCCTTCGGCGGCGCGCGCGGACGCACCGACGTGCCGAAGATCGTCGATTGGTACATGGACGGCAAGATCAACATCGACGACCTGATCACCCACACGCTGCCGCTGGAACGGATCAACGAGGGCTTCGATCTGATGACGGCGGGCGAGTCGATCCGCACCGTGGTGGTGTACTGAGGCGGCAGGGGGCGGCCCGCCCAGTCGGGCGGGCCGCGACCGGCGGAAACACGCGACGGTTTCCGGCGTGACACGCGCCGGGCGGCATGGTCACATCGCGCGTGCAGACCGTTTCACCACAACTGATCGACGCTTTCATCGCCCGCTGGGACGGCACGGCGCAGGCGGAGCGCGCGAACAAGGATATGTTTCTCGCCGAGTTGTGCGAAGTGCTCGGTGTACCCAGGCCGGAACCGGCCACGGGCGGGCTTGGCCCGTATCGTTTTGAGCGTGCGGTCACACGGCATGAAGCCGATGGCACTACATCGACACGCTATATCGACCTGTACAAGCGTGAATGTTTCGTGCTGGAAGCCAAGCGCGGCATCGGGCCTGCCGATCTGATGTTCGTGGCCGACCGCGGCCCGGCCAAGCAGGGGCTGCTGCTGCCCGGGTGCCGCCTGGAAGTGGTGCCGCCGGAAACCCTGATCGCGGCGGCGCCGGACGGCGTGCTGATCCTGCCGTGGAATCTGGCGGCGGAAATCGCCGCCGAACTGGCGCCGCTGCGCGCGGCCGGCACGCAGTTCTGGGTTGCCGTGCCGCGAATCAGCGCGATCTGAGCGGCATCAGGCCGGTTCAGGGTCAGGCGCGGGGCTTATCACGAAAAAGTGATGCCCTGGATGTTTCGCACCTCGTTTTTACAACCCGTTGGGTTCAGCGGCGCTGACGACACGGCAAAATAAATCCTTTGACGCAAGGCGCATGGATTGCTAGATCGTATTTCATGAAGCGGTTCAATGATCGCTCGGAGGGGCAAATGAAGTTCGCAACCATAGTGGCGGTCGTCGCGGCGCTAGCTGCGCTTCCTTCGTTGGCCAAGGCCGATATCTGCGACGGCTCGGGCGGTGGACCGATCCTCGGAAACGGGGCGAAGGGCTGCAGTTACATTTTCACGTTCGATAGCGGTGGCGCGATCAGCACGGCCGTTGGAGATTTGGTGGGCGGTCCCTACGAGCTTGCTGATGACACATTGTTTGGTGTGGTGAACAACAGCGGATCTTCCCTCGCGTCGATCGCGCTGACGAGCACGAGCGCAATCCTGGGTTTCGAAGGGGACGGAATCAACGGTTACGTTGGCATTACCGACACGAGTGATCCAACGGGGTATGGGGCCGGAGATTCGACGTTTTTGATAACGGACTTGTATAATGGCAGCGTTGTGTTCAACTCGCCGATCCCGAGCGGTGGCGTTGGTTACTTCTCGTTGGAAGAAGCACTGACTCTCGACCAAGCCGCGCTGATCGCCAATGCGCCGGAGCCGATGAGCATGGCGCTGCTAGGTGTGGGCCTCGCCGGTCTCGGCGTGGTGCGCCGCCGCCGCCGCGCCGCCTGATACGGCAATCCATCCTGAGCGATACGAGAAGGGCGCCCGGTTGGGCGCCCTTTTTATTTCAACAGGGTGACAGGTCCGAGCGGCAGGGCGGATTGTTCGACGATGTGTTTCAGCATCGCTCCCGCGTGCGCGGGCGTCCCGGCTGGGCGCAGTATATGTTGGAAGCCAAGGGGCAGGCCGAGCGGTATGCGCGCGACTTGCCCGAAGCGGAGGGCTGGCCACCGTTTCTGATCGTGTGCGATGTCGGGTTCTGCTTCGACCTGTACGCGGATTTTTCCGGCACCGGCAAACACTACGCACAATTTCCAGATCGTGACCGGTTCCGCATTTACCTCCCGGACCTGCGCGACACGGCCATCCGCGAACGGTTGCGCGCGGTGTGGCTCGACCCCGGCACGTTAAATCCGTCCCGCATACGCGCCCATATCACCCGTGATATCGCCAAGCTGCTGGCGAAACTGGTCCGCAGTCTCGAAGGCACTTCACAGTCGCCGCGCCACGCGCCCGCGACGGTGGCCAGCTTTCTGATGCGCTGCATTTTTTCGATGTTCGCGCAGTCCATCGGCCTGTTGCCCGAACCGGACAGCTTCACCCAACTGCTGCGCAAGGGCCGGGACGATCCGCGCGTGTTCGTGGGGCTGGTGGGCGATTTGTGGCGCTGGATGAACGCGGGCGGATTTTCGCCCGCCGTGGCGGCGGACATTCGCCGCTTCAATGGTGGCCTGTTCGCGCCCGGCCCGCACGGCCCGGTGGAACCGTTGCGCGTGACGGTGGAGGAACTCGACCTGCTCATCATCGCGGCAGGCAAGGACTGGGCCGACGTGGAACCGGCGATTTTCGGCACGCTGCTCGAAAATGCGCTGGACCATCCCGAGCGGGCGGCGCTTGGCGCGCATTTCACCCCGCGCGCGTTCGTGGAACGGCTGGTGCTGCCCACCCTGATGGAACCGCTGCGCGCCGAGTGGGATGGCGTGAAAGCCGCCGCCGTGACCGAGGAACAGGCCGGGCGGCGCGAGCAGGCGGCCAAGCTGGTTTCGGCGTTCCATGGCCGCCTCGCCAGCGTGCGCGTGTTGGACCCAGCCTGCGGCAGCGGCAATTTCCTGTATGTGGCGCTGGAATTGATGAAACGGCTGGAAGGCGAGGTGCTGGACCTGCTGGCCACCTTGCGCCCGCAGGACAATGACCGGCTGGCGCTGTCCGGCGCGACCGTCGATCCACACAATTTTCTTGGTCTGGAAAAGAACCCGCGCGCGGTACCGGTGGCGGAACTGGTGCTGTGGATTGGCTGGCTGCAATGGCACATGCGCACGTTTGGTGCGAAGCCGCCGCCCGAGCCGGTCCTGAAGAATTTTCACAACATCCGCGAAGCCGACGCGCTGATTTCCTACAGCCAGGAACAGGAAGCCCGGAACAGCGACGGCAGCCTCGTCAGCCGCTGGGACGGGCGCAGCTTCAAACTGCACCCGATCACTGGCGAGAAAGTGCCGGACGAGACCGCCCGCGACGTGGTGATGCGCCCGGTGGGGGCGAAGCCCACCGAATGGCCGAAGGCGGATTTCATCGCCGGCAACCCGCCGTTCATTGGTGCCAAATTTCTCAGACATGAACTCGGCAGCGGCTATACCGAGGCGCTGTGGGCCGCCTACCCGAAAGTGCCGCACAGCGCCGATCTGGCGATGTTCTTCTGGTGGAAGGCCGCCAAGGCCATCGTTGCGGGGGGGGGACGGTTCGGCTTCATCACGTCCAACTCACTGCGGCAGGTATTCTGCCGCCGCGTGGTCGCCGATGCGCTGGCGGCGCGCAAGCCGGTGCATCTGGTGTTCGCCATCCCCGATCATCCCTGGGCGGATGGCGACAACACCGCCGCCGTGCGGATTGCCATGACGGTGTGCGCCGCCGGGCGAGGTGCCGGGCGGTTGCTGACCGTGACCGCCGAGACGCAGGGCGAGGTGCCGGACGTGACGCTGGCGGAGCAGACCGGCACCATCAACCCCGATCTGACGATTGGCGTATCACCGGACTCCGCCAAGCCGCTGCGGGCCAACGAGCGCATTTCCAGCCCCGGTGTGAAACTGCATGGCGCAGGCTTCATCGTCAGCCCGGCGACAGCAAGTGCGCTGGGCTTGGGCAAGGTCGCGGGATTGGAGAAGCACATCCGGCAATATCGCAATGGGCGTGATTTGACCGGACGATCCCGCGATAGCATGGTCATCGATCTGTTCGGCCTGACGCTGGATGAGGTGCGGCAGCGATTCCCAAGCGTGTTTCAGCATATCCTGCTGCATGTGAAGCCCGAACGGGAAACCAACAACAGGGCGACGTATCGCAATGACTGGCATATTTTCGGCGAACC
>JANXMB010000011.1 GCA_025354865.1 Acetobacteraceae bacterium
ATCCCGCAACTTTACGTGAAGGGCGAGTTCGTCGGCGGCTGCGACATCGTCACCGAGATGTTCCAGAGCGGCGAGTTGGCTGAGTTGATGACCGATAAAGGTGTGCCGCACGAAGCGGCCGCCTAATACCAAATCTCGTGGCAGAGAACCCACGAAGCTTGGAATCGTCATCGCCGGGCTTGACCCGGCGATCCATGCCAACGCTCAGTGTTAGATGCGAGATGCGCTGTGTGTCGCCATGGATTGCCGGGTCATGCCCGGCAACGACGATGAGTTTTGGTCAGCGAGATTTGGTATAAGTCAAGAATCGGGTTGGGGGCGCACCGCAGGCGCGTCCCCAAAGTCCGCTTGCTGCGCGCCGGGCGCAAACTTAGCCAAACAAATGCGTCAGATCGGCGACCCCGGTCAGTGTAATGCTGGTATTGTCTGTCAGCGCAATATTGGCTGACCCGCCGATCACCTGCTCGGACACGGTCCCGACGCCTTGCAGGCTGAGGGTATCAATGCCGATGCGGAAGCCCCCGATGGTGTCGGTACCCCCGCCAGAACCTGCGAGGCAGCGGAACACCGTGGCTGCCCCCCAGTTTGCTTCCTGCACTGCCGTAGTGCTGCTGCCGAAGGTGAGATCACCGCCGCCCGGCGTCAGCGCGAATGTCTTTTCGTCAGGTTTACTGGACGTCCATACAGGATTGGGTGTGCAGGAAGTGATAATTTTGTAGCGAATGGTCGATGATATACCTACCGGTGGACCGCTTATCGTCAGCCGTCGCGGACCATGTAGCGGGCACCCGGTCCATACGACCCCAGCGCTGCTGGGCTGATTCCCGCATCGCCGAAGCCGAAACGCCGCCAGAAATCCGGTGTGCCATGCACCGCGATCAGCGTTATGCGCCCCAAGTCATATCGCCGCGCCAGCGCCTGCACCGCAGCCATTGCCGCCGTGCCCAACCCGTGCCCTTGGCGTGCCGGCTCCAGCGCCACGTCGTGCAAATGTAGGGCGTCGGCGTCCGGCGGCAGGCTGCCCAGCAGCGTGTCGAGCGGCGGCGGGGCGCCGAAGCGAACCGGGTGCGCCAAGATATATCCGCCTTCGGTCATCAGGCAGCCCTGCGGAAACAGCGCCAGCCGCTCCTCCAGCACAGCCATCGATTCGGGCAAGTCGGCGTGCACCAACCCGGCAATCCGGTCGACTTCGGCCAAATCGTCGCTGGTCATTTGCCGCCACGCGTCCATTCCGCTCTCCAGTCTGCCGGTCATCGGTTAGACTTGCACCGCAGGGGCGCTGGCCGCAAACAGCCAAACGCACCGCGACCGGAGAACGATTGCATGGATGGACGCCCTCCTGCGCCGCCAGCCGCCAAGCCCCGCAGCCGCCGGGGCGAAACCACCATGCGGATCCGGCCGGGCGCGTACGAATTGCGCAAACGCGGCTTGGCGCGCTGGGATTTCAAAGATCCGTACCACCTTGCTGTCGGGCTGAGCTGGCCGGGCTTCCTGCTGCTGTTCGTGCTGCTGGAACTGGGGATCAACGCACTGTTCGCAGCACTTTACCTCTTGCAGCCGGGCAGCATCGCCAACGCCCGCCCAGGCGAGATAAGCGATGCGTTCTTCTTCAGCCTGGAAACCCTGGCCACTGTCGGCTACGGCGCGATGTCGCCTGCCACGCTCTATGGCCACATCTTGTCGGCTACCGAAATCATCGTCGGCACCGCCTTCGTCGCCATCATGACCGGGCTGACCTTCGTCCGCTTCTCCCGCCCGCGCGGCAAGATTTTGTTTGCCGACAAGGCGGTGATTGCCACCCATAACGGCTTCCCGACGCTGATGGTGCGCATCGCCAACGGCCGGACCGTTACCCTCACCGACGCGGCGGCGCGCATGTCGGTGCTGTTGAAGGAGCACACCAAGGAAGGCCACATGTATCGCGGCGTGCACGACCTCGTGCTGCTGCGCCCGCACGTGCCGCTGTTTCCGCTGACCTGGACGCTGATGCACCGCATCGACGAGACCAGCCCGCTGTTTGGCCATGGCCTACAAGAACTGGCGCGCGACGACACCCGCATCTTCATCTCCGTCGAGCTGCGCGATCCGACTCTGGCGGCGGTGGTCAACGCCATCCGCGACTACGGGCACGCTGAGATCGCGCATGGTATGCGCTATGCCGATGCGGTGAGCATCGACAGCCACGGCCGGACAATTGCGGACCTCGACCGGATCAGCGTGATCGAGCGCGATCCATTTGCGCTGCCTGCCGCGCAGGCTGCCGAATGAGCACTGTCACGCGGCCAGCGGCCGCGAGCCGGCATCCTGGGATTGGGAGGTGAGGGAGCATTGCTGCTGTTTCGTATCGCGCAAGGCTATGCCGCTCTCGGCGCGCTGACGGCTGCGGCATTCGTGCTGTTCGGCATTGGCCGCGCCATGCCCGCCGCGCGCGGCGCTTACGCTTTCCGGCCATTGCTGCTGCCGGGGTTGGTCCTGCTATGGCCGTTGGTGGTGTGGCGCTGGTGGCGGCTGACCCGCAGCGCGCAGCCCGGCCTCCCGCTCGGCCGCCACTACCGGCTGACGCACCGAGCGGTGTGGACGTTGCTGGCCATCGTGCTGCCGGTGCTGTTGCTGCTCGCCGTCGGATTGCGCCAGCAAGCAGCGCTCGACCCGGCGCCGGTCCGGCTGTCCGCGCCATGAGTGTGGCTTATCAACCGGTCGGCTGGACCCGGTTCAAGCTGTTGTACGATGCGGTGCTGATTTGCGGTACCGTGCTGTATTTGCTGCTGTATTCACGCTTCGCCGTGCATCTGGCCAGCGCGCCGCTGGGCCGCGATGCGCCCACGGTGATGATCGACGCTTATGGCAGTTGCGCCTTTATGCTGCTCACGCTGGCGCTCTGCATCGGACCGCTGGCCCGGCTCGACCGGCGCTT
>JANXMB010000059.1 GCA_025354865.1 Acetobacteraceae bacterium
CGGGGATCCCGCCCGGGAAACAGCCACCGCCCCTTGCCGTCGGTGCCGGCCACCAGCGCGGCGGCGGCGACCTTGGCGGCATCGGACAGCGGCACCACCCGGTCTTTGCCGCCCTTGCCCCGCACCATCGCCAGCACCGCATCGCCGGACAGGGCGGAGCGCGGCAGCCCCAGCAACTCCGACACCCGCAACCCCGTCGCATACAGAATTTCCAGCGCCGCTTTCGCCAGCAAGCCGGTCCGCCCCGGCCGACGCGTGGCCGCCGCCATCAGGGCATCGACCTCCGACTCGGTCAGATATTTCGGCAACGAGGCCGGCAGCCGCGGCGTGTCGAGCAATGCCGTCGGATCGTCCGAGCGCAGCCCCTCCCGCAGGAGGAAGCGGTAGAACTGGCGCAGGGCGGACAGCCGGCGGGCGGCGGTGCGGGCGGACAGGCCGCTCGTTTGCAACGACGCCATGTAGCCCTGCAAGGTCGCGGCGTCGGCCTGCGCCACCGCCACCCCACGATGATCGGCGAAACCGGCGAAATCCGTCAGATCCAGCTCGTATGCCAACCGCGTGTTGCGCGCCGATCCCCGTTCGGCCGCCAGCATCTCCAGAAACGCCTCGATATGCCGATCGGCCGTGGCCGCCATATCAGCGCGCTCGGAACTGGTCGTTCGGCAGGGTCTTTTGGATGATCTGGGTGCGGGGTTCCGGCGGGAAGGCGCCGAGGTACAGGAAGCCGCCACCCGCGATCAGCAGGCCCAGGGCCACCACGATCAGAACGATGCGGGTCATGGACTCGATGCGTGCTCCTGGTTTGCGCGGGGGTGTCATGGTCCCCCGCCGGGACGGTGTGCTAGCCTTGGCGACCATGACACGCAACACCGCTTTGCGGGAGGCTCCACTCCCCACCGACGCCTTGTTCGGCAAAACCATCGTCCTCGTCGGTCTGATGGGCGCCGGCAAGACCTCCATCGGCCGCCGCCTCGCCGCTCGGCTTGGCCTCCCCTTTCGCGACGCCGATGCGGAAATCGAGCTGGCGGCCGGCTGCACCATCCCGGAAATTTTCGCGCGCTACGGCGAACCGGCATTCCGCGACGGCGAACGCCGGGTGATCGCGCGCCTGCTGGCGGCCGAACCGATGGTGCTGGCGTATGGCGGCGGCGCATTCATGGACCCGTCCACCCGCGCCGCAACACGGCAAGAAGCCGTGTCGGTCTGGCTGCGCTGCCCGGTCGCCACCCTGGCAAAACGAGTCGCAGGGCGCGACAACCGCCCGCTGCTGGCCAATAACGACCGGGAGGAGACGCTGCGTCGCCTGACCGAAATCCGAAATCCTGTGTATGCGGAGGCCGATGTGATCGTGGACTGCGGAGAAGAAACCCCGGACGTGACGACCGCTCAGGTCCTCGATGCGCTGGCCGACTGGACCCCGCCGCGCCGCCTGAAAGTGACCCTGTCGCAATCGTCCTACGACGTGGCGATCGGCGACGGCCTGCTGTCCCGAGCGGGCGCGCTGCTGGCGCCGGTGCTGCCGCAGAAACGCGCGGTGGTGGTGACCGATAAAGCCGTGGCCGCGCTGCATCTGGAAACGCTGATGGCCGGGCTGGCCAACACCGGCTTCGTCGCGACATCGGTGATCATTCCCGGCGGCGAGGCGGGCAAAAACCTCGAAACCTGGCAGACCATCGTATCCGCCCTGCTGGAAGCCCGGGTCGAGCGGCGGACGGCGGTGATCGCACTGGGCGGCGGCGTGGTCGGCGACCTCGCCGGATTCGCCGCCGCGACCACGTTGCGCGGGCTGCCCTTCGTGCAAATCCCCACCACTTTGCTGTCGCAGGTCGATTCCTCCGTCGGCGGCAAGACTGGGGTCAACACCGCGTTCGGCAAAAATCTGGTGGGCGCGTTCTATCAACCCCGCATTGTGCTCGCCGATACCGGGGTGCTCGCGACCCTGCCGCCACGCGAATTGCGCGCCGGCTATGCCGAAATCGCCAAGGCCGGACTGATCGGCGATGCCGGATTCTTCGCGTGGTGCGAGGCCAATGGCGCCGCCGTCTGCAACGGCGATCGCGACGCCCAGGCCGAGGCCATCCAGCGCGCCTGCGCCTTCAAAGCCGGCGTGGTCGGCGACGACGAGCGGGAGGAAAAGCCCAACGACGGCCGCGCCTTGCTGAACCTGGGCCACACATTCGGCCACGCGTTGGAAGCCGACTACGGCTACGACGGCGGCTTGCTGCATGGCGAAGGCGTCGCCGTCGGCCTCGGTCTTGCATTCAAACTCTCCGCCCGCCTCGGGCACTGCACGCGGGAGGATGCGGAGCGGGTGATCGCGCATGTGGCCTCGGTCGGGATGGCGGCGGACCTACGTATGCTCAACCGGCGGTTTTCCGCCTCCGAACTGGTCGCGCATATGAAGCGGGACAAGAAGGTGCGCGACGGGGCGCTGCATTTCGTGCTGGCGCGTGGGATCGGCCGCGCCTTCACATCGAGCGACGTGCCGGCCGAGGCGGTGGTGGACCTGCTGCGCGACGAAGGCTGCGGGGTCTAACGCGTTCATGACCCAGGCACCGAAACGAACCGCCCGCTACGGCACCTGGGAATCCCCCCTGACCCCGGAAACCATGACCGGCGGCTCGATCGGAATGGGGGAGGTCTCGGCTGATGGCGCCACCCTGCTTTGGCTGGAATCCCGGCCGGAGGAACAGGGCCGCACTGTCCTGGTGCGTCGGAATGCAGACGGAACGATCCAGGATCTGGTGCCGGCGCCGGTCAATGTCGGCAGCCGTGTGCACGAGTATGGCGGCGGGGCCTATGCCGCAAGCGACGGACGGATCGTTTTCAGCGACAAGACCGACAACGCGGTCTGGCTGATTTCCGCCGACGCCGCGCCGCGCAAAATCGCCGCCGTCGCCGGCTGCCGCTACGCCGATTTTCGCTTCGTTCCCGGCAGCGACAGCATCGTTTGCGTGCGGGAAGACCATCGCGGGCGCCCCGCCACGAACCCCGAGGCCGGCATCGTCCTGCTCGACCTCACCTCCGCCGTCCCTCCCGAAACGCATGCGGGCCTGCCGCTCGTGCTCGGCGCCGACTTCTACGCCGCCCCGCGCCCGTCGCCGGATGGGCAACATCTGGCGTTTCTGTCGTGGAACCATCCGGACATGCCGTGGGATGCCACCCAACTGCATGTCGCCCGCCTGTTGCCCGCTGCCCTCGGCACGATTGCGACCGTCGCCGGCCACGATCGGCGGGAGGCCGCGATCCAACCGGAATGGTCGCCCAGCGGAATTTTGCATTTTTGCACCGATCGATCCGGCTGGTGGAATATCCACCGCCTGCGCGACGACGGCACGATCGAACCCGCGACCGCCTTGCCGGACGGCGAAATCGGCGGCCCGCTGTGGAATTTCGGGCAGCGCTATTTCGCCTTTCTGCCGGATGGCAGCATCGTCGCGGCCCTGTCGCGCGGTGGTCGGGTGCGGGCCGTCACCCTCGACGCCGGGCAGGTCGGCGCCGTCGATGGCGATGGCGGCACGATCCACGATCTGCCCCTGCCGTCGGTGCAACAATGCCCCGTTGTAACGATCGGCCCGCAGGGGGCGCCGCTGCTGGCCTACATCGCCACCGCCGCCGATAAGCCGCCGACACTGGTTCTGGGGACCGAGGCCGTCCGCACATCCGGTCCGGAACGACTGACGCCCGACGACATATCGATCGCGCAATCGATCGTCTTCCCGACCGCCGACGGCGAACCCGCCTACGCCTTCTATTACCCCCCGAAAAACGCCCGCTTCGCAGCGCCGAACGCCGAGAAGCCGCCCCTGATCGTCACCATCCACGGCGGCCCGACATCCATGGCGCGTCCCGGATTTTCGTTGTCGGTGCAATGGTGGACAACACGCGGTTTCGCCGTCGTCGATGTCGATTATCGCGGCTCCACCGGCTACGGCCGGTCGTACCGGCGCAAATTGGACGGCCAATGGGGCGTGGCGGATGTCGAGGATTGCATCGCCGCCGTCGCCCATCTGGTGGCCGAGGGACTGGCCGACCCCGATCGCGTCGCCATCCGAGGCGGCAGTGCCGGCGGTTTTACCGCCCTCGCCGCACTCGTCGCCTCCCCGATCTTCAAGGCCGGCGCCAGCCTGTACGGGATCGGCGATCTGATGCTGCTGGCGCAGGAAACCCACAAATTCGAGTCGCGCTACATGGACCGTCTGGTCGGGCCGCTGCCGGAATCGGCCGCCGTTTATGCCGCACGCTCGCCGATCCATCGGCTCGATCGGATGACGGCCGGCGCCATCTTTTTCCAAGGCCTGGACGACAAAGTCGTGCCGCCCTCGCAAGCCGAAACGATGGTCGCGGCGATGCGCGCGCGCGGCCTGCCAGTGGCGCATTATACGTTCGAGGGCGAGGGCCACGGGTTCCGCAAAGCCACGACGCAACGCCGTGTGCTCGACCTCGAACTCGGGTTTTACGGCCGCCTGTTCGGCTTCGCGCCGCCGGGACTGGCGGAAACGGTGGCAATCCTGTCCGATACCGACATATCGCCCCCACCAGGAATCCGCCCATGACCATTCTGATCGTCGATCTCGACAAGCACATCGGCAACGCCCAATCCTGGCGGGAGACTTTCGCCGCACAAATCCCCGAGCAGGAGGTGCGGATATGGCCGGATGCGGGGAACCCGGCGGAGATCGATTACCTCGCGTTCATGCGTCCCGATTTCGATGCGCTGCCGGCGTTTCCCAACCTGAAGATCATGTTCAGCCGCTCCGCCGGGGTGGACGGTTTCATTCACCATCCGAACCTTCCGAACGCGCCGATCTGCAAGGTCGAACCGGCCGGCGGCGATCCGATGATGACCGAATATGTCGTCATGCACGTGCTGCGTTTCCACCGCGACATGCCCGGTTACGCCGCCGCCCAAGCGCGCAAAGAATGGCGCCGCACCACGATCGTTCGTCCGGAGCAACGGCGGGTCGGCTTCCTCGGCTTCGGCAAAATGGCCAAAGCCCCTGCGCTGGTGCTGCAATCCCTTGGCTTCCAAGTCTCCGCCTGGGTGCGCAACCCGCGCGCGGCCGAGGACGTGCCGATTTTCCATGGCGCCGACGGCCTGGAACCGTTCCTGGCCCAGACCGATATCGCCGTCTGCCTGCTGCCGCTGACCCGCGAAACCGAGGGCATGTTCTGCGCCCGCACCTTCGCCATGATGCCGCGCGGGTCGATGCTGGTGAATGTCGGGCGTGGCAAGCATGTGGTCGCGGCGGACCTGATCGAGGCGCTCGATTCCGGCCAGTTGGCCTATGCCGCACTGGACGCGCTCTGGCCCGAACCGCTGCCGCCCGAGAGCCCGCTGTGGACCCACCCGCGCGTGACAATCATGCCCCATGTCGCCCGCCGCCCGACCGTCGCGCAATTGGTGACCGAAATCGTCGCCAACATCCGCAGCCGGGAAGCCGGCGGCCCGCTTTTGCAGGAAATCGATCGCAGCTTGGGCTACTGAAGCGCAGCCAACAGGTTTGTGCTAGGCTGCGACGGATGGAAACCAAACCGCCGATCCCCCTCGCCGTGCTCGTCGGCATCCAAACCCCGGATGTCAGCGACGTCGCCCACGCAGCCAGCCTGGAAGAACTGGGCCGGCTGGTGAAAACCTTGGGCTACGAAGTCGTCGGCGAAGTGTCGCAAAAGCGGGAGGGCACTGGCGCCGGCCTGCTGCTGGGCGCCGGCAAACTGGCGGAACTGGCCGCGCTGACCGGCGGCACCGGCGTGGTCGGCTCCATGGCGCCAGTCGTGAAAACCAAGGCGCGGCAACGCTTCGAAAGCCCCGCCGAAACCCCGGACTCCGGCAACGACACCGGCCGCAAACCGGAATTCGTCATCGTCGATCACGAACTCTCGCCCAGCCAAATCCGCAACCTGGAACGCGCGACGGGGGCCGAGGTGCTAGACCGCACCGGCGTCATCGTCGAAATCTTCCACCGCCACGCCAACACTCGCGAAGCCCGCCTGCAAGTCGAAATGGCGCGGCTCAAATACGTCGCACCCCGATTGCGGGAATCCTCGGCCGGCGGCGGACGGCAGCAAGGTCCCGGCGCTGGGGAAAGCGCCCTCGCCCTCGACCGCCGCAAAATCCGCGACCGGATATCGGAACTGAAAGACCAACTGGAAGCAGTGCAACGCGACAGCGACCAGCGGCGATCCGCCCGGCGCGACCAGTTGCGGGTGGCGCTGGTGGGCTACACCAATGCCGGCAAATCGTCGCTGATGCGGGCGCTGACCGGCAGCCAAGTGCTGGTGGAGGACAAGCTGTTCGCCACCCTCGATACCACCGTCCGCATCATGCAGCCGGAAACCCGACCCCGCGTGCTGGTGTCCGATACCGTCGGCTTCATCAAACAATTGCCGCACGACCTTGTTGCGTCCTTCCGCTCCACCCTGGCCGAGGCGCTGGAGGCATCGTTGCTGCTGTTCGTCGTCGATGCGTCGGACCCAACGTACGAGGCCCAGTTGGACGTCAGCCGCAGCGTGCTGCACGAAATCGGTGCCGATACGGTCCCGTCCCGTCTGGTGCTGAATAAAATGGATCGGGTAGACGCCGACGCGCGGGCCGCACTGCGCGAAAAACACCCCGATGCGATCATGCTATCCGCCCACGCGCCCGAGGATGTCGCTGCCCTGCGCGAAACCATCGTCGCGTTCTTCGAAACGACAATGGTGGACGACGAATTGGTGCTACCTTACAACAAGCAAGGCACCATCGGCGACATTTACGAAAGCGCCCGCGTGCTGTCGGAATCCCACACCGAAACCGGCCGCATCCTGCAAATCCGCAGCCTGCCCGCAACCATCGCGCGTCTGAAACGACTCCTGGCGGCTCGATAACGAGTCGCCGACGATTTGCGTGCGGCGAAAGTCTTGTGTTGCGCAACATTTTCATTATTGAACCGAAAATATGACACCCCACGATCCAACAGCGCCCGGCGCATATCGCCGATCTTCCCGTGACAGCGGGCGCGCGCGGGGGTTGAATAGGGGGATGGACGCCTCGGTCATTCCCCCCACCCCCACGCCGGACAGCGACGCCGTCGCGGTCATGCGCCCGGCGCGGCAGACGACGCCGCTGGTGTTCGCGTCCCCGCATTCCGGCCGGCGGTATCCGGATGCCTTCGTCGCGGCATCTCGCCTCGATCCGCTGGGGCTGCGGCGCAGCGAAGACAGCTTCGTCGACGAACTCTACGCCGCCGCCCCCGATTTCGGAGCCCCGCTGCTGGCCGCCACCTTCCCCCGCGCCTGGTGCGACGCGAATCGCGAACCGTGGGAGCTGGACCCCACCATGTTCGTCGACGCCCTACCGCCCTGGGTGAACGCCACCAGCCCGCGCGTGGCCGCAGGTTTGGGCACCATCGCGCGGATCGTTGCCTCCGGGGAGACGATTTATCGGTACAAGCTGCGCTTTGCGGATGCCGAGCACCGGGTCAGCCACTATTGGCAGCCATACCACGATATGCTGGGCGCGACGATCGCCGGCACCAAGGCGCTGTTCGGGACCTGCCTGCTGATCGACTGCCATTCCATGCCCACGCCGGGCCCGGCAACCTCGGGCGCGCCGGGGCGTAACGCGTTCAACGCGTCGGGACGTAATGCGTTCAAAATGCCGGATTTCGTGCTGGGCGACGCGCACGGCACGGCCTGCGCCCCGCGCGTGACCCGCTTTGTGGAGCGCGCGTTGACCGACCTCGGCTTCACCGTGCGGCGCAACGATCCTTATGCCGGGGGCTACATCACCCGCCATTACGGCCGCCCCCGCGACCGCGTCCATGCCTTGCAAATCGAAATCGCTCGGGATCTCTACATGGACGAAACCGCTATCGAGCGCCTGCCCCGGTTCGACGCGATCCGTGACGATATCGGCACGCTGATCGGCGCCCTTGCGCTGGAAGCCTCCGCCCTGACGGATTTCTAACCGGCCGCTGAAAACATCGGGCGATCCGGCAACGAATGGCCCTCGCTGCGGATTCCTGCTCCGCAGCGAGGGGCCGAAAATCGCTTTTCAGCAGCCGATTAGAGCTTCTTCGCTCGGACCATGATGTCGTCGAGCTTTGTGCAGGTCGCATCCGTCACTGTGCCATCGCCCGTGGCCGCGCCCATTTCCGTCATCATTTTCGATGCGGCGTCGGCATTGCTAGACAGCTTGTTGGCCAGAACCTCGGCGACATCGGAGGCTTTTTTCATCGCATCGTCCGGCGAGCACGCGGCATACGTGGCGCTCGGCAGTGCGACAAGAAGCAACCCGGCGGCGAGCAGAGACTTGAGCATCGATGTATTCCAATCCAGAACCGTGTGACGGGATGTCACGCAGCAGCTTCGTATAGCAATCGCGACAACGATCCAGGGGGGAAGGCGCTAAAAATTGGGGGTCGGTGCGTTCGCGCAAAAAAATGGCGACGCTTATGCAGCGCCGCCAAGTTTAGGGAGGAAACGTCCAAGAAAGCAGGAACGGGCCATGGGCGCCGTTGCTGCGAAGGCCAAATTCGCCAACCGGTCATAGGTATGCAAGCGTTTTATCGCATTGCAGCATTGCACCTAGCGGATCGGCCCGCGAAAAATGCCGCGCGGCGTTAACCCTTCCTTCATCTTTCGCTGCCACACTGCCGCCATGCGCGCATTCTTACTCCTGCTGCTCCTGGCAGCCGCCCCCGCTCAGGCCGCAACGGCAAACCCTCTCGCCGCTTTGTCGCCGGGGTTGCTGTGCCGAGCGGCCATTGCCGGGGCGGAGCAGGGGCAGGCGATTCCGGCGCATTTGATGGTGGCGATCGGGCGGGTCGAAAGCGGCCGGCGGGATGAGGCAACCGGCGCCCACAACCCCTGGCCCTGGACTGCCAATGCCGAGGGGCAAGGCTATTTCTTCGACTCCAAAGCCCAGGCGGTGGCGGCCGTGCGGGCGATGCAGGCGCGCGGGGTGAAGTCGATCGACGTCGGCTGCATGCAGGTGAACCTGATGCACCATCCCGACGCGTTCCCCAGCCTCGAACAAGCCTTCGATCCCCCCGCCAACACGGCCTACGCCGCGCGGTTTTTGCGCCAGTTATTCGTGCAATCCGGCGATTGGACCAAGGCCGTGGCGCTGTATCACTCCGCCACGCCCGAATTGTCGGAACCCTACGCCCGCAAGGTCATGGCCCTGTTGCCGGAAGAAACGCGGCGCCCAACCGGTCAAACCCCGCTCGCCAGCGCCTGGGGCGCGACGCTGCCGCATGCGACGCTGCCCCTGGCGCAGCGCAATGTCGGCCCTCCCGCTGCGGGATCGTTGTCGTCCGGCCGGGGGCTAGATCTGTACCGAGCACAACCGGTCGGCGCGGCGGTGCGCGCGCGGCATGCGCCGGGGCGGTTTTAGTCCCAGGTCTCGCGCGCGGACGTCATCCGTGGCACTCTCGCCCGACCGAGAGAAGGGACGCCAAACATGAAACGTCGAGGATTTTTGGCCGGCACGGCGGCTGCCAGCATCGCGCGACCGGCCCTGGCTCAACCGGCCGTGGGCGGCAAAGCCGTTACCATTCTGCATGTACCGCAAGGCAATCTAGTAACGATGGACGCGGTGTGGACCACCGCCATCGTCACCCGCAACGCCGCCGCGATGGTGTTCGAAACGTTGTACGGCCGCGATGAGGCGCTCAATCCCAAGCCGCAGATGGTCGCTGGCCACACGACCGAGGACAACGGCCTGCGCTGGACCATGACCCTGCGCGACAACCTGACATTCCACGACGGTACCAAAGTCCTCGCTCGGGATTGCGTCGCCTCCCTCCGCCGTTGGATGAAGCGCGACGGCATCGGCCAGACCATCGCCGATCGGCTGGACGAACTATCTGCCCCCGACGACAAAACCCTGGTCTGGCGGTTGAAAAAGCCGTTCTCCGCCTTGCCCTACGCGCTGGCGAAAACCCAGCCGACGCCCATTATCATGCCGGAACGTCTGGCCAATACCGATCCGTTCAAGCAGATCCCCGAGGTCGTCGGCAGCGGCCCATTCCGTTACATTGCCAACGAATATGTCTCCGGCCATCGTGCGGTGTTCGCCAAGTTCGAGCAGTACGTCCCGCGGCCCGAACCCGTCAGTTTCGCATCCGGCGGGCTGCGTGTGCTGGTGGATCGGGTGGAATGGCGCATCGTGCCCGACCCGTCCACCGCCGCCGGCGCCCTGATCGCGGGGGAGGTCGATTGGCTCGACTCGCCGCTGCCCGACCTGCTGAGCATGTTGAAAACCAAGCCGGGGGTGGTGGTCGCGCCGATCGACATTTACGGCACCTTCGGCTGCCTGCGCCCCAACCATCTGCACGGCCCCACCGCCAATCCCGGCGTGCGGCGGGCGATGCTGGCGGCGATCGACCAGATCGATGCCATGACAGCAACGATGGGCGGCGATCCCGAGCTGTATCGGGCGCCCGTGGGGTTCTATATTCCGGGCACGCCCTCGGCCAACGACGCCGGCATGGACAATGTGCGCAAGCGCCCCAGCAAGGAGCGGATCGCCGCGATGCTGAAAGAAGCCGGCTACAACGGTGAGAAAATCGTCTACATGCACCCGACCGACCAAATCTATTACGACGCCATGAGTTCGGTTGCCATCGCCGCCTTCCGCGACGTCGGGCTGAATATCGAAGAACAATCGACCGACTGGGGCACCATCGTCGAACGCCGCACCAGCAAGGAACCTTTGGACAAAGGCGGCTGGTCGATATTCCCGCTCGGCGCACCGGCAGCCGAATATCGCGATCCCATCTTCGCCACCAACATGCGCGGCAACGGCGCCGGCGCTTGGTTCGGCTGGCCCACCGATCCCGAGATGGAGGCGATGCGCAACGCCTGGATGGATACGACCGACCCGGCGGAGCAGAAGCGCCTGGACGCGGCAACCCAGTTACGAGCATTCGAAACGGTGCCGTTCATTCCCATGGGGCAATATCTGCCCCCGGCTGCCTATCGCAAGAACCTGACCGGGCTGCTGAAAGGGGCGGTGCCGGTGTTCTGGAACGTGTCGAAGGTATAACTACTTCTCGCCCTCGGTCAGGCCGGCGACGAACCAGCGCTGCATCGCCAGCACGACGGCCACCGGGGGCAGCAAGGCCAGCACCGCGATCGCCATCGCCGCCGGCCAATCGGTCTGCGAATCCACCGAGATCGTCTTCACCAGACCGATCGCAATGGTGTCGAGCCCAGGATCGGTCGCCACCAGCAGTGGCCACAAATATTGGTTCCAGCCGTACACAAACAAAATCACGAACAGCGCGGCGATATTCGCGCCCGATACCGGTATCGCAATATCCTTCAAAAACCGCAGCGGGCCGGCACCGTCCATGCGCGCGGCCTCGACCAGCTCATCGGGGATGGCAACGAACACCTGACGAAACAGCAACGTCGCGGTCGCCGAGGCAATCAACGGCACCCAAAGCCCGGCGAACGTGTCGATCAGGCCGAATGTCGCCATGACCGCGTAGGTCGGAATGATCCGCACCTCCACCGGCAGCATCAGCGTCACGAAAATCGACCAGAATGCGAGTTTGCGGAACGGAAATCGGAAGAACACGACGGCATAGGCCGACAATATGGAAATAACGATTTTCCCCACCGCGATGCACAGCGCCATCCCCAGCGAGACCATCAGCATGTGCCAGACCGGCTCGATCCCCGGGGTGCCGTGGATCAGCACGCGCGCGAACACCGACAAGCCGCCGGGGTCGGGCACCAGGGACAACTCGCCGCGCACGATGGCGTCGGCATTCTGCGTCGCCCCGGCGAAAACCAGCCACACCGGCAGCGCGAACAGCACCACCCCGAGGGCCAGGATGCCATGCGCCAGCCAGTCGCGATCGCGCCTCATGACGTTGCCTTGCGACCGAGGAACCGGAATTGCGCCGCCGCAATCGCGATTGCCCCCAGCATCAACACCACGGATTGCGCCGAGGACGACCCGATGTCGTGGTTGATCACCCCGTCGCGGAACACTTTCAGCACTAGCGTTTCGGTGTCCTTGCCCGGCCCGCCATGGGTCAGCGCGGCGACCGTGCCGAACGTCTCGAACGCGGCATAAACCACGTTCGCCACCACCAGAAAGAACGTCGTCGGCGCCAGCAACGGGACGGTGATGGTGCGAAACCGATGCCACCCCTTCGCACCGTCCATGCGCGCGGCCTCGATCGTCGAACGCGGAATGGATTGCAGGCCGGCGACGAAGAAGATGAAGTTGTAGCTGACTTGTTTCCAAGCACTGGCCAGCACGACCGTCAGCATCGCCTGGGTGCCGTTCAAATGGTAATCCCAATCGATACCGATACGGTTCAGCCAGCGCCCCAGCATCCCGACCCGGGGATCGAGCAGAAACAGAAACAAAACCGCCGACAGTGCCGGGGCAACCGCATAGGGCCAGATCAGCAAGGTCCGATACGCGGTGCGGCCGCGAATCTCCCGATCCGCGAACACCGCCAAGCCCAGCGCCGCCCCCATCGCCAGCACCCCGACCGCCGCACAAAACACCGCCGTGCGCAGGATAGAATCCAAATACAGCGGATCGATGAACAGTTCGACGAAGTTGTCCAGCCCGACGAACACCACGCCCTGCCCGAAGGCGTCCTGCGTGGTCATGCTGGCCCAAACCGCCTCCGCCGCCGGCCAGTAGAAGAAGAAACCGGTCAACAGAACCTGCGGCAACACCAGCAGGATGGGGAGCAGCCAGCCGCCGAAGACGGTCCGGCGCTCCATCGTTTCAGGCCCCGATCGACTTTTGGAACGCCCGCAGCACCTTGTTGCCGCGCGTCACCGCATTATCCATCGCCGCCTGCGCGCCCTGGCCGCCCTGCAACGCCTTTTCCAATTCTTCCTGCACGATGTTGCGGATTTCCGACAAATTGCCCAGCCGCAGCCCCTTGGTGTTCGCGGTGGTCGTGCCGCGCGCCAGCTGCTTCACCGCGATATCGGCGCCCGGCACGGTCTTGTAGTAGCCTTGCTCCAACCGCTCCATCCCGGCGAACGTCACCGGCACATAGCCGGTATTCTGCGCCCACGCGGCATCGCTCTCGGGCTTCGCGAGGAATTGCAGAAAACGCGCAACGGCTTTGTATTCGGCAGCAGATCGATCCGGCGCAGTCATGGTCCACAGGCTGGCGCCGCCAATGATCGAGTTCAGCGGCGTCTTGATCACCTCGGGATCGTGCGGCAGGTAACCGCCGCCGAACGCGAATTTTGCCGTCTTCGCCAAAGTGCCGCGCACGGCCGAGGACCCGAAGCTGATCCCCGCCTCCCCGGCATACAGCACGGCATCGGGGGTATTGTCGCGGCCAGTGTATTTGAACAAACCGTCCTTCGCCATATCCAGCAGGCGTTGGATATGTTTCACATGCGCCTTGCTGTTGAACACCAGCTCTGCATCCAACCCGTCGAACCCGTTCGACTTGGTGGCGAACGGGATATTGTGCAGGGCGCTGTATTGTTCCAACTGAATCCAGGTCGGCCAAGACGTGGTCATCGGGATCGGCGCGGCATTCGCGGCCTTGATCGCCTGCGCCGCTTTCACCACATCCTGCCATGTCGTCGGCGGCTTCTCGGGGTCCAGGCCGGCCTTGGCGAAGGCATCCTTGTTGTACCACATCGTCGCGGTGGACGAATTGAACGGCATCGATGCCATGCGGCCATCCGACAGGCTGTAATAGCCGCGCACCGCGCCGATATAATGTTTCGGATCCAGCGCGATACCGGTTTCCTTGGAAAGCTCCCAAACCTGCTTCACCACCTTGCCGGGGGCGGCGATCATCGTGCCCGTCCCCACCTCGAACACCTGCACGATATGCGGCGCCCGACCCGCTCGGAATGCCGCGATGGCCGCATTCATCGTATCGGCATAGCCGCCTTTGTAGGTCGCGGTCAGTTCGATGTCGGATTGGCTGGCGTTGAACTCGTCGGCGATCCGGGAAATTTGCTCCGCCAGCGCCGCCGTCATCGCATGCCACCACACGATCTTGATCTTCTCCGCCGCGCGGGCCGAGGCAAACGGGCCAGTCGCAGCTACAGCAGCAGAACCGGCAAGCAAAGAGCGGCGTTTCATGGGCGAGGTTCCCTGAAAGTCCACGATCGCACCGGATGCGCGACCCTGGACGGTGCTTGTTCGAGCGCGGCCTAACGACACCGCGTTACCACCTTATGACGGAATTGCGACACCCGTATGAAGCGCCGAAAATTCCGCTCGGATTGCCGCCGAATGCGCCCCGATCGCCGGCACCGGACCGAGTGCGCGCGGCCCGTCCGAACCGATCGCCGGCGGTGCGGCAATCGCCACCGGACCGTTCGGGGTATCGACCGAAACCCGCCGCAGCGCCGGATGGCGGGCGAAAGCGGCGACATCGTTCACAAGGCCGAAGGCGGTTTTGCCCGCATTCAACCGCTCGATCGCCGCATCCTTCGTCAGCCGTCCGAACTGCGCCCCGACGGCGGCATCGACGGTTTCGCGGTTGCCGACGCGGATCACGTTGGTTTCGAAACCCGGTCGTTTCGGCAAATCGGCATCGTCCATGAAATGGGTGCAGAAATCGGCCCATTCGCGTTCGTTTTGAATCGAGATCAGAACCGACACCCCGTCCGCCGTCGCGAACGCCCCGTACGGACATATCGACGGATGCGCGAGGCCCATGCGCTCCGGCGCCTTGCCGGTGCCTTCGAAATACAGCAGCGGCACATTCATCCAATCCGCCATGCCATCGAACAAACTAACCTGCAAACCCTTGCCCTTGCCGGTGATGCTGCGTTCGATCAGCGCTTCCAGAATGGCGGCGTGGGCGGCCATTCCGCAGGCGATATCGCAGGCCGAAACCCCGACCCGGCCCGGTCCCGCCGGATGCCCGGTAATCGCCGCAAGCCCCGATTCCGCCTGCACCAACAGATCGTACGCCTTCATCGTGGCGTAGGGGCCGGACTCCCCGTAGCCGGAAATATCCACCACGATCAGTCGCGGGTAACGCGCGCGCAAAGCCTCCGACCCGAAGCCGGATCGGGCGGCGGCACCGGGCGCGAGGTTCTGGATGAACACATCCGCCTTGGCCAGAATTCGATGCAACAACGCAGCGTCGTCCGGACTTTTGATATCGGCGACAAGCGATTCCTTGCCCCGGTTGAGCCAGACGAAATACGACGACAAGCCTTTCGCCGCCTTGTCGTAGCCGCGCGCGAAATCGCCCTCGGGGCGCTCGATCTTGATCGTGCGCGCGCCGGCATCGGCGAGGCGGGACGATGCATAAGGGGCCGCGACGGCCTGTTCGAGCGAAACGACCAAAAGGCCGCTCAGGGGGCGGGATGCTTTCATACAAGGGGTGGTCGCATGGTCCCGCCTGCGGTTCAAGACTACCCGCGCGGTCGGCCCGCAGCAGCGCCAACCATCTGCAACGCCAACCCGGCCAAGGTGCCGCACACATCTTCCAAAGTCAGCCGCCCCTCCGGCCGATGCCATGTATAGGCCCAGGAAATCATCCCGCCGATCGCCAGCGCCGCGACATCGACATCGGGGATGGCAAATTCGCCGCTCGCCACACCTTCGCGCAGCAGGCCCGACAGCAGCCGGTCGAATTGTTTTCGTAACGTGTTGATAGCGCCCAGGGCATCCGGGGTTAGATTTTTTTCCTCGCGAAAGAAAATCGCAATATTGGCCTGCCGTTGCAGCACCACCTTGGCGAAATCCGCCATCGCCAGTCGCAGCCGTTCGGTCGGCGTGCCCGGTGCCGCCGCCGCGTTGGCCACGGCTTCCAGCGACAGCTCGATCGTCGGCTGGCACAAAGCCGCCAGCAGTTCGACTTTGGAACGAAAATGCGTATAGATGAACGGTTTGGTCACGCCCAGCTCGGCCGCTATATCGTCCAGCGTGGTGCCGGTGAAACCGTTTTTATAGAACAGTTTTACCGCTTCCTGTAATATCCGGTCCCGCTTATAGGCGAGAATCTCGTCGCGCATATGTTCCGCCATTGATGCCTCCCGAGCCATGCTAGCGATAACCTGAAGGGATTGAAAGTCTACCCGTAGGTAGCACGCTGGACGATATCGCCCGCAGGCCGCATTGTAGATAGCGCAATCGGGAAAGGACGCCGGACATGAGCCACCGCCCAACGGTCTACGGTACGCGCCATGCGGTCTCGGCCGGGCATTATCTGGCCGCTGCGGCTGGGTTTTCCATCCTCGAATCCGGCGGCAACGCGATCGACGCGGGCGTCGCGGCTGGCATCGCGCTGGGGGTTTTGCAACCCGATCTGGTGAATTTCGCCGGCGTCGCGCCGATTATGATCCGGCTGGCCGACGGCACCGTCGAAACGATCGCCGGCCTCGGCTGGTGGCCCAAGGCGCTGCCCGCCGATCTGTTCATGCGCGAACACGACGGCAAAATCCCCGATGGCGTGCTGCGCACCGTCGTCCCCGCCGCGCCGGACGCCTGGATTGCCGCCCTGCGTCGGCATGGCACCATGCGCTTCGCCGACGTCGCCGCCCCGGCCATTCGCTTCGCCAAAGAGGGCTTTGCCGTCTACCCGCTGCTGGAACGTTCGATCGGCGCGCACGAACACGAATACCGCCGCTGGGCATCCAACACGGCGGTGTTCCTGCCCAACGGACGCGTCCCGAAAACCGGAGAGAAATTCGTCCAAGCCGATCTCGCCCGCACCATGCAATTCGTTGCAGATCAAGACCGAGCAGCCGGGCCGGATCGATTGGCGGGGTTGAAAGCGGCGCACGACGCGTTCTATCGCGGCGACATCGCCCGCGCGATCGTCGCGTATCAGCAACAGGAAGGCGGCTACCTGTCCATGGCCGATATGGCGGAATACAGTTCCGCGATCGAACCGGCCGTACGGCGCAAATGGCGCGGCCACGAATTGCTGACTTGCGGCGCTTGGTGCCAGGGACCGGCGCTGCAACAGGCACTCGCGCTGGTGGAACAGGTCGGCATCGACGGGCTGAAACACAATTCCGCCGACTACATCCATCGCATCGTTGAATGCCTGAACCTGTCTTTGGCCGATCGCGAGCATTTTTTCGGCGACCCCAATTTCGTCGACGTGCCAATCGATTATCTGCTCGATCCCGCAACCATTGCGCGGCGCGCCGCAGCGGTGCGCGACGATCGCGCGTTCGGGGAAATGCCGGCGCCGCTCGATCTGCCGAACCGCTCGCACCGATCGACAGATGCCGCCCTGCCAAAGGTCGAGGCCGATACATCTTATTGTTGCGCGATCGATCGTTGGGGCAACGCCTTCAGCGCCACCCCCTCGGACGGGTCCGGCAACGTGCCGGTGGTTCCGAACCTGGGCATTACCCCGTCCGGTCGAGGCTCGCAAAGCCGGCCCGACCCCAACCATCCCGCCGGAGTCGCCCCTGGCAAGCGCCCGCGCCTGACCCCCAACCCGGCGATGCTGGTCACCAAGGACGGCGGCGTGCTGCCCTTCGGCACCCCCGGCGGCGATGTGCAGACCCAAGCCATGTTGCAAGTCCTGCTCAACATCGTGCATTTCGGCATGGAGGTGCAGGACGCCATCGAGGCCCCGCGCGTCGCCTCGTATTCCTTCCCGTCCTCCTTCGCGCCGTACGAGTATTTCCCCGGTCGCCTCGCGGTCGAGGGCCGGATCGATCGGGCCACCAGGGACGAACTCGCCGCGCGCGGGCATCTTATTCAGGACTGGCCGGACTGGACCTGGCTCGCCGGGTCGGTCGAAGCGATCCTGAGCGATCCGAAAACCGGCATGATGGGCGCCGGCGCCGATCCTCGCCGCCCGGCCTACGCAATCGCGATTTGACCCGCTCGACGATCTTTTCGGCGGACGATTTCGGTCTGTCCGAGGCCGTGAACGACGCGGTGGAGCGCGCCCACCGCGACGGCATCCTGACGCACACCAGCCTGATGGTCGCCGCCCCCGCCGCCGCCGACGCGGTCCGTCGCGCCAAAACGATGCCGGGGCTGAAGGTCGGCTTGCATCTGGTGACGATCGAGGGGCCGGCCGTTTTACCGCCCGCCGCGATCCCCAACCTTGTCGATGCGGCCGGCCAGTTTCCGTCGGATCAACTGCGGCTGGGGATAAATTATTTCTTCCGCCCCGCCGTGCGACGGCAATTGGCGGCGGAAATTCGGGCGCAATTCCAGGCTTTCGCCGAGACCGGCCTGACGCTGGATCATGCCAATGCGCATAAACATATGCACCTGCATCCGACCGTCGGCGCATTGTTGCTGTCGATCGGGCGGGAATTCGGCCTCCCCGCCATTCGCATCCCCGCCGAACCGCCGCGCGTCATGGCGCGTTTGGGTGTCCGGCAGGGGATTGGGGCCTGCGCGCTGTATGCCTGGACGCAGTTGCTGCGATCGCAAGCGCGCGCTGCGGGGGTGCGCACCAACGATCATTGTTTCGGACTGGCATGGAGCGGCCACATGACCCAGGCCCGCGTGCGGGCGCTGCTGGATGTCCTGCCCGACGGGTTTTCCGAGATTTATTTCCACCCAGCAACGGAACAGGACAATTTACTGCAACGCCTGATGCCGGATTACGAGCATCGCGCCGAACTGGACGCGCTGCTGGCCGATTACGGGCGCTGAGTCCTCTCGCGGCGCATCGCGGTCCGGATGCAAAAAATGTTGCGTCGCACGGGCCGGCGCGGCACACAGGCAAGACCTAAAAAATCAGGGAGGCAAACAATGAAAAGACGACATTTGCTCGCGGCAACCGCGCTCGCGCTGACCATGGGAACAGGCAGCGCCGGGGCGGCCGACACGCCGGGCGTCACCGCAACCACCATCAAAATCGGCAACACCAGCCCCTACAGCGGCCCTGCCTCCACCTACGGCGTGCTCGGCAAACTCGAAGCTGCGTTCTTCGGAATGGTCAACGAACAAGGCGGCATCGCCGGGCGGAAGATCGAATACATTACGCTGGACGATACTTACAGCCCGCCCAAAACCATGGAACAGGCCCGCCGATTGGTGGAAGAAGACCAGGTCGCCTTCCTGTTCGCCACCCTCGGCACACCCACCAACAGCGCCATCGTGCGCTACATGAACCAGAAGAAGGTGCCGCATCTCTTCCTGGCGACGGGCGCCGACAAATGGGGCGATTATAAATCCAGCCCCTGGACGATCGGCTGGCAGCCGTCCTACCGGACCGAGGCGCAAATTTACGGCAAATATATCCTGAAAGAAAAGCCGGCCGCCAAAATCGCCCTGCTCTACCAGAACGACGATTTCGGCAAAGACTATCTGCTGGGCCTGAAGGATGTGCTGGGCGATAAATTCGACAAGATGGTAACTGTCGCAACCTATGAGGCGACGGACGCCACGGTGGACAGCCAGCTCAATACGTTGAAAGCCTCGGGCGCGGATACGCTTGTGGTGGCAGCGCTGCCGAAAGTGTCGGCGCAATCGATCCGCAAGGTGCACGACCTCGACTGGCATCCATTGTTCCTTATGTCGAACGTATCGATCTCGGTCGGTGCGGTGATGAATCCCGCCGGCCCGGACAATGGCATCGGTATCGTCAGCGGCGCCTTCGTGAAGGATGCGTCCGACCCGACCTGGGCCAACGATGCCGGCATGAACGAATGGCGCGCGTTCATGAACAAATACATGCCCGGCGCCGATCAGAACGATAACAATTACATTGTCGCCTACGGGTTCAGCAAAACCATCCTGCAAGTGCTGAAACAATGCAACGGCGACTTCTCACGCGAAAACATCATGGCGCAGGCCAACAACCTCCATAATTTCGAGGTCCCGGTCCTCCTGCCGGGGATCGTGATCAACACCGGCCCGACCGACCACCATCCGGTGCGCGCGATGCAACTGGAACGGTGGGACGGCAAGAAATGGGTGCTGTTCGGCAATGTGCTGCAAGGCGACCCGTCGTAACGCAAAG
>JANXMB010000072.1 GCA_025354865.1 Acetobacteraceae bacterium
AGATGTCCAACATCGGCGGCCTGACCGAGAGCCATCCGCTGCTCGGCTGGTCGCTGGTGTTCGGTGTCGCGGCGATTGCCGGGTTGCCGCCGTTCGGCGTGTTCATGAGCGAATTTCTGGTCGTCAGTTCCACCTTCGCGCGCCAGCCCATCCTGGCGGTGCTGCTAGCTTTCGGTCTGCTGGTCGCGTTCGGCGCATTGCTGATGCAAGTCAGCGCCATTGCGTTCGGCCCGCCGCGCGGTCCGGTGGGGCCGGTGCGGGCGTCGTATGTGCCGGTGTTTGCGCATTTGGCGCTGGTGCTGCTGGCGGGCATTTACCTGCCAGCGCCCTTGGTGGCGTGGTTCCAGCACGTTGCCGCTTTGCTCGGTTAGCGGGGGAGCATGGCACCACTGCACGCGCTTCACGCCCTTGGTCAGCCGGTTGCGGCGCATCGGCCGTGGCCGCGCTCCCGGATCGGCGCCGAGGTGTGGGGCCGCATAGGCAGCGAACTTGCCGCCGGGCGGCTCGATCTGATCGGTCTATGGGGCGAGCCGGCGGCTGTGCACGTGGCGGTCATGGATCATGGCGAACCGCCCGGCATTGGCGTGTTCAGCCTTGATTGCCCGGATGGCGCGTTTCCCTCCATTGGCCGCGTGCATCCGCCCGCGATCCGGCTGGAACGCACAGCGCAGGATTTGTTCGGCCTGCGTGCGGCCGGTCTGCCAGACCAGCGCGCTTGGCTGGATCACGGCGCCTGGGGTGTCGCGGCCCCGCTGGCCGAACCGGCACGGGCGGCCAGTGCTGCGGCAGAGTATGCGTTCCTGCCCGTTGAGGGCGAGGATTTGCACGAAATTCCGGTTGGACCCGTGCACGCCGGCATTATCGAGCCGGGGCATTTCCGTTTCACCGCCGATGGCGAGACGGTCGTGCGGCTGGAAGAGCGGCTAGGCTACACCCACAAAGGCCAGGAAAGCCTGCTGCAAGGTGCTAGCATCGGCCACGCGGCGCGGCTTGCCGGGCGCGTGTCGGGCGACTCAACCGTGGCCTACGCCGACGCCTTCGCCCGCGCCGTGGAAGCGGCGCTACAGGTCGACGTTCCGGCGCGGGCCCTCGCGCTGCGGGCGTTGATGGGGGAACTGGAGCGCATCGCCAATCACCTCGGCGACTTTGGCGCGATCTGCAACGACGCTGCGTTTGCGCTGATGCTGGCGCATTGCGCTATCCTGCGCGAGTTGGTGCTGCGCGCCGCTGGCGGATGCTTTGGCCACCGCTTAATGATGGACCGCATCGTACCGGGCGGCGTGACCGCCGATCTAGGCGCCGATGGCGAGGCGCGCTTGCGGGCGCTGCTGACAGAAATTCGGCTGCGCTTGCCGCCGCTGGTCGCGTTGTACGGCAACACCGCCTCGCTCCAGAATCGCACCATCGCCACGGGTGCGATCAGCCCGGACATGGTGCGCCAGTTTGCCGCTGGCGGCTTTGTCGGGCGGGCATCCGGGCGGGCGTTCGATGCGCGCAAGGCGTTGGCCTATCCGCCGTACGATCGTCTGGATTTCGATGTGCCGGCGTTGCGCGAAGGCGACGTCAATGCGCGTGTTCTGATCCGCCTTGCCGAGATCGGCCAAAGCCTGCGCCTGATCGACCAGTTGCTCGGTACGCTGCCCGCGGGGCCGATCTTGGTCGAACTTCCCGGTGCCGATTCCGCAATTCACGAGGGCATGGCGATCACCGAAGCATTTCGCGGTGACGTGCTGGCGTGGCTGCGCATCGGAACGGATGGCCGGATCGCGCGCTGCCATCTGCGCGATGCGTCATGGTTCCAGTGGCCGCTGCTGGAAGTCGCTGTGTACGGCAACATCGTTGCGGATTTCCCGCTTTGCAACAAGAGCTTCAATTGTTCCTATTCCGGGCACGATCTGTAAGGACAGGGCGATGCGCAAAACGCTGTTGCAAGGTCTGCTCAACCGGCCGCTGACCGAGCCGCCGCCGTTGCTGGATGACGCTGAGCTCGCAGTCCTGGCCACCCAACTCGACGCCGCCGCCCGGCGCCGGCTGGGCCGTGGTTTGTCGATCCGCGAAGTCGATGCGGGGTCCTGCAACGGCTGCGAATTAGAAATCAATGCTCTCAACAATGCGTTCTACGATCTGGAGCGCTACGGGCTGCGCTTCGTTGCCAGCCCGCGCCATGCCGACGTGCTGCTGGTCACTGGCCCGGTCGCCAAGAATATGCGCGAAGCGCTGCGGCGCACATGGCTTGCGACGCCCGATCCGAAATGGGTTGTCGCTGCCGGCGATTGCGCGGTTGACGGCGGATTGTTCGCCGATAGCTATGCTTGCTTGGGACCCGTGAGCCAGGTCATTCCGGTCGACTTGCGCATCCCGGGCTGTCCGCCAAGCCCGGTGCAATTGCTCTGCGGACTGCTGAAATTGCTGATCCCAGCGCCATGACGCGCAAGATCGCCGTAGGCCAACCGCTTTTCCTAAACTGCGTCCTGCCATACCCTGGCCGCGATTTCAGGCAGAGAACGATCGCGGCATGATTCCGGCAGACCATTTCTCGCAATTGCTCGCATTGCATGGGCAACGAAACCCGGCGGCGCGTGCCCTGACGTTCTTGGAGCACGGCGAACGTGAGGGCACAGCATGGAGTTGGGCTGAGCTTGCGGCGCGCACCGAACGTTTGGCCGCGGTACTGGGGCGGGCTGGATTGGTGGGAAAGCCGGTGCTGCTGCTGCATGACGCCGGGCCCGCGTTCGTCGAAGCGTTTGCGGCGTGTCTGCGGGCAGGTGTTGTCGCGGTGCCGGTGCCGGCTCCTACAACGCCGCGCAACCTGACGCGCATTCATGCAATTGCGCACGCGGCAGGGCCAAAAGCGGTGCTTGCCACAACCACTCAGATGGCGCAGCGGAACGCAATCGCCGGGCTGGCAGACTTGCCATGGATTGCCAGCGACAGCGTGGCGGGCGAGGCGGAACACGAGCACCTGCCATTCCCTGCGGGCGAGGCGCCGGCATTCCTGCAGTTCACCTCTGGTTCAACGCAGACGCCGCGCGGCGTCGTGGTCAGCCACGGCAATCTTGCGCAAAATTTGGCAATGATTGGCGCCGCTTTCGCCATGGCCAAGCACACTGGGGATTGCAGCCTGAGTTGGCTGCCGCACTATCACGACATGGGGCTCATCGGTGGATTGCTGGCGCCGCTCGCCTTTGGCGTACACGCGGTGTTCATGTCGCCAATGGCGTTCTTGCAGAAACCGGAACGCTGGCTGCGCGCGATTGCCCGCTATCGCGCCACGATTACCGGTGGACCCGATTTCGCCTACGCGCTGTGCGCCGCGCGCGCCACGCCTGAGCGCGGTGCCGGTCTCGACCTGTCGTCGTGGCGGCTGGCGTTTTGCGGCGCCGAACGGGTCCGCCCAGCCACGCTGCAACGATTTGCTCGCAGTTTTGCGCCCGCCGGGTTCCACCCAGCCAGCTATTACCCCTGCTACGGCTTGGCCGAGGCGACGCTGTTCGTCAGTGGCCGGCATCTGTCCGGCGAAATGCCTTGGCTAACGGGGGCGGATGTCACGGCCCTGCCCGGCAATATCGATTGCGGCAGCGGCCAGTCCGGCCAAGATCTATGCATTGTCGACCCTGAGACATCGCTGCCGCTGCCCGATGGCGATGCCGGCGAAATATGGGTCGCCGGACCGCATGTCGCAGGCGGCTACTGGGGCGATGCCGGAACGGATGGCGCGGTTTTCAACGCCAAGCCCGCCGGCGGCGGCGGCGGGCGCTTTCTGCGCACTGGCGATCTCGGCACACTGCACGCCGGCCGCCTGACGGTGTTGGGCCGCATGAAGCACGTCATCATCGTGCGCGGCGCCAAGCATCAGGCGGAGGACATCGAGAGCACGGTCGCCGGCTGCCATCCCTGCCTTGCAGGCGCCGCCGGAGCAGCCTTCGCCGTTGAAACCGGGGCGGAGGAGGATTTGGTGGTGATCCAGGAAGTCAACCGCGCAGGCCGGAGCGGCGCGGATCTCGCCGCCTTGACACGCACTGCCGCCCGCGCGGTGACGGAGGCGCATGGGGTGCGCGCCGCCCAAGTCGTGTTCGTGCCACAATGGTCGCTGCCGCGCACCACCAGCGGCAAAGTCATACGCTCGCACTGCCGCGAAGCTTATATCGGAGGTGCGCTAACCGTGCTCGGACCGGCCAGCGCAACGGTCCAGCCAGGAGCATCCATGCACGAGCAACCGGCGTGAGCGGTGCAGCGGCGGCGGACCGTATCGACACGTTCGCGCTGGCGTCGTCGCAAGACCCCTATCCGGCGCTGCACCGTTTGCGCGGCCAAACGCCGGTGTGCTGGAGCGACGACGAGCAGGCGTGGCTGCTGTCGCGGCACGCGGACGCCGCCAGCGTGATTGCCGACCGCCGCTGCACCGTCGTCGACATCTCGGCCACGCTGGCGAAATTGGCCGAGGCGTCCGGCCGGGAGTTCGGCGACTTGGTGGCGTTGATGCAAGTGGTGCTGTTCCTGCGCAACCCGCCACTGCACAGCACGGAACGCCGCTTTCTAGCCCGAGTGATGGGGATGTGGCCGTTGGCCAGCTTCGCACCGGTGATCGCGCAAATTGCCGGCGGCTTGTTGCGCGAGGCGACCGCGCAAGGCGGCATCGATCTCGTCACCGGTTATGCCGATCTGTTGCCGGCGTTGGTGATGGCGCATCTGTTCGGATTGCCGCGCCAGGATGCGCTCGATTTCGTGGCGCTGGCCAGCGACATCACACTGGTTTTCGACCGTGGGCGGTCGCTGCGGTTCTACACGGCGATGAATGAAAAAGCCGCCCGGGCGCGCGGCGCCATGCTGGAGGTGCTGCACCACCGGCGCGCCCACCCGCGCGACGACGCGCTGAGCCGGATGATCGCCCTGAACGACGCCGAATTCGGCCTGAGCGATCTGGACGTCGCCACCCGCGCCTTCTTTCTGTTCTTGGCGGGCGTGGAAACCACGGCAGCGCTGATCGGCGCTTCGCTGCGCGCGTTGCTGCTGCATCCTGCCGAATTGACGCGGTTGCGGGCCGGAGACATCGGTGCGGCCGCCGCCTGCGACGAATTGGCGCGCTGGTGCAGCCCCGTGCAACAGGCCACGCGCTTTGCCACCGTGCCGATCAGCATCGGCGGCCAGCAAGTGGCGGCAGGCCAGCGAATTGTGCTGCTGATCGGCGCGGCGAATCACGACCCCGAGGCCTACCCGGACCCAGACCGGCTGCTGCTGGGGCGGCCAGGGCCGGCGAACCTGACGTTCGGCGCTGGCCTGCACCACTGCATCGGCATGGGGCTGGCCAAGCTGGAAACCAGCATCGCCATCGATCAACTATTGACGCTGCCGTCACTGCGCCTGACGGCCGAAACCGCCGCGTGGCAGGGGCATCGCACGCAGCGGCGGCTCAGCCGCTTGCCGGCCGCCTTTGTCTGACCCTTACCGCACAAACCGAACAAGGACGCGCGCCATGCTGACTGCCGACGAGGTCAAGGTGAGAATGACCGCCAATATCGCCGAATTGTTGGACCGGCCCGTCGATGAGATCGACCCAGCAGCCGATTTCGGCGATTACGGCCTCGACTCAGCCGATGCCGTGCTGCTCGCAGGCGCGCTGGAGGAGATTCTGGACCGCGAAGTGGAACCCACGATCCTGCTGCGGCACCGCACGCTGACCGGGCTGATCGATGAACTGACCAGCGCCGGAATGGTCGGCTGATGCCCGGCGATCCGGCCGCCGCGCCGCAACTTTCGCTGGTGGTTGGCTGCTTCGAAATGCAGCGCGAACTGCCGCGCACGCTGCACACCCTGGCCGTGCCCTACCAGCACGGCGTGCGGCAGGAGCAGTACGAGGTTGTCGTGGTGGACAACGGCTCGACGGTTCCTGTCACCGCCGCGCAGTTCGCCGCGCTCAACCTGAACCTGCGGGTTGTCCACGTGCCCGGCGCGCCGCACTCGCCGCTGCCAGCGCTGAACCGTGCGGTGGCGGAAACATCGGGCGGCATCGTCGGAATGATGATCGACGGCGCACGGATGCTGAGCCCCGGCGTACTCGATGCGGCGCTGCGGATGAGCCAGACCGGGCCGCGCACCATTGTCGCCACGCTGAACTTTCATCTCGGCCCCGATCTGCAATGGATCAGTTTGCAGCAGGGCTACAATCAAACGATCGAGGACCGGCTGCTCGATGCCATCGATTGGCGGCAGGATGGCTACCGGCTATTCGACATCGGCGTCCGCCCCGACAACTGCAAGGATGGCTGGTTCGGTGCGCTTTCGGAGAGCAACGCGCTGTTCATGCCGCGCGCGCTCTGGGACGAGCTTGACGGCTACGACACCGCGTTCAGCTCTCCCGGCGGCGGTGCGGCCAATGTCGATCTGTTCGGGCGCGCCACGGCATTGGCGGATATCCGGCTGGTGGTGCTGCTCGGCGAGGCATCGTTCCACCAAGTGCATGGCGGGGTCAGCACCAATGCTGGCGCGCTGGCGGTGCAGCGGCTGAAAGAGCATTCCCGTGAAATGCTCAGGGTGCGCGGCAAAGTGTGGTCCAGGGCGCGCGTGGAGGCAACGTATTACGGCCCAACCGGCGCCGCAGCGCTCGCGGCGTTCGAGCGTGCGCCGCTATCGCGCACCCGGCCGCATGGCGTGCGCCCCGGCGGCGGGCCAATCGCCACGCGCTATATCGATCTGGTCAAAACGGTGTTGCTGAACGAGCATGGACTGGAGCGTGAGGCGCAACTGGGGCTCTTGCGCGCCGATAGCGCAGCGCCCACGCCGGTCGAGATCACGCGGGCAGCGCAGCGGCTGGTCTGGTCGCGGATGCGCGGCCAGGATGTCGATGTGGCCGCGCACCGGGTGCCATTGGCCTACACGATGATCGGGCGCGCCAGGCTCGAAAACCTGGCCGCATGCGTCGCCACGGTGCTGGAGGACGGCATCCCCGGCGACCTGATCGAATGCGGCGTGTGGCGGGGCGGGGCAGCGATGCTGATGCGCGCGCTGCTCGCCGAACGCGGCGTCACCGACCGGCGCGTGTGGCTTGCCGATTCGTTCTCTGGACTGCCGCTGCCGCGCGCAGGCACCGATGATGGCGTCGATATCTCGGCTGCCGTCGCACCGGAACTTGCCGTCTCGCTTGAACAGGTACAGGCTAATTTCGCCGCATTCGGGCTGCTCGATCACCAAGTCTGCTTTCTGCGCGGCTGGTTTGCCGACACGCTGCCGCAAGCCCCGATCGGCACGCTGGCCGTATTGCGGGTGGACGGCGACTTGTACAGCTCAACCATGGACGTGCTTGAGGCGCTTTATGACCGCGTGGCACCGGGCGGTTTCGTCATCATCGACGACTATGGCCCGCTGGACCAATGCGCGCGCGCCGTGCATGACTTTCGTGACCGGCGCGGCATTACCGAGCCACTCGAAATGATCGACTGCGACGGCGCCGTTTGGCGGCGGGCGTGGCCGGGGCAGTCTGCATGAACCTGTTTTGGCAGCCCGTCGTCGAGCCGCTGCTGGAGGCGCTCCGGCCAGCGCACATCGTGGAGATCGGCTGCGATGAAGGCCGCAATTCGCGCCATCTGATCCGGTGGTCCCGAACGCACCGCGCAAGGCTCGATCTGATCGACCCGGCGCCATCCTGCGATCTCGAGCAAATGGCTGCCCGCGCCCCCGGCTTTGCGCAGGCACACCGGCGGCTCAGTCTAGAGGTGCTGGGCAGCATCCCCGCGCCCGACCTTGTGCTGATCGACGGGGACCATAATTGGTTCACCGTCTACAACGAGTTGCTGACGCTATGGCAGCTTGCCGAGCGGGACCAGCGCGAACCGCCGATCGTGCTCTGCCACGACACCGCGTGGCCCTACGCGCGGCGCGATCTGTATTACAATCCGGCGACCGTCCCCGAATCCGGCCGTCATCCGGCGCGGCGCGGTGCGGTGGCGCCAGGCACTCCAGGGCTGGCGGCAACGGGGCTAAGCCCGGACTTCGTTCACGCCGAACAGGAGGGCGGACCGCGCAACGGCGTCCGGACCGCTATTGAGGATGCGCTGGCCACCCGGCCGGGCGACATGCGTGTGGTGTGGCTGCCGGTGCTGTTCGGACTTGCGGTGATCGCGCCTCAATCGCGCCTGGCCGCCTCGGACGCACTCGCGGCTTGGCTCGACGGCCTTGAACTCTCACGGCCATGGCGCTCCCTGGCGTCGGTAACGGAATACCAACGCACCTTGGGTGCGATCGCGGTGCGGCAGGTCAGCCGGCTTGGAGGAGACGCAGCGAGCGCAACGCCGGCCAGCCCGGCCGCCCGGCCGCTGGCGGCAGCGTTGCCCGCCCCGGTGCTGTCCGCGATGCAGCGCGGCACCTTCGGTATGACCTATCGCGGACGGCAGATGCTGCTCAATCCGTTCGATATGGCCAACTATTTGATACTGCTGCAAACTCTTCGGCCGGAAACAGTATTCGAACTCGGCGTGCATCAGGGCGGACGCAGCCTTTGGCTGGCCGATACGCTGACCGCAATTGGCGTGGCAGCAAATGTGATCGGCATCGACGTGGTGCTGCCAAGCGGCCTCGCCGACCCGCGCGTGCGCCTCCTGCAAGGTAATGTCCTGGACCTCGGCGCGGTACTGCCGGATACCGGCATCGCGGCCCTGCCCCGGCCATTTCTGGTCATCGAAGACTCGGCGCACGAACCGCAGACCACCGAAGCCGCACTCGATTTCTTCGACCGTCACCTTCGGCCGGGCGACCGGATTGTGATTGAGGACGGCATTGCGGCTCAGCTTCTCGCTGGCGGCGCCCCAACCGAGGCGGCCGGGGCGGCGCTCGGCCTAGACCGATTCTTAGAGCGGCGCGGCGACGATTATACAATCGATTCCGAATCGTGCGACCGGTTTGGCTACAACGCGACGTTCAATCCTAACGGCTGGCTGATCCGGCGATGAGATTATACCAGATCTGGTGGGCGAGAACCCTTGATCCATTCAATCGTCATCGCCGGGCTTGACCCGGCGATCCATGCCAACGTTCCGTGTTAGAGGCGAGATGCTCTGTGCGGCACCATGGATTGCCGGATCAGCCCGGCAACGACGGTGAGTCTTGACCTGCGAGATTTTCTCTCAGTAATTGCAGCCGGCACAGACCGGAAAGCGCTGGTCGCGCGCGGCGAGGGCGCCGAGGAAATCCTGACGGACCGGACCAAGCAGAATTTCGCTCAGGCGCGTGTGCTTGAGATTGCCGAGATTGGCCGCCCCCGGATGGGCACAGCAGGGCACCACGGTGCCATCGATATCGACATAAGCCTGCGCAATGTTGGCTTGAAACATGCAGATACCCTGGCCCGCCGGGGCCGGGTTCGCCTGCTGGCGCAAACTGCCGGGCGTTGCCAGCCAGTCGCGGAATTCGGGCCGCCAGCCGCGCGGCACCAGTATCGCCTGCCAACGGCGTTGATGGTGCGGATCAGCGCAAATCGTGCGGGTCATCAGATCGAGTTTGGGATGCACTCGATCACGGATTTCGCGTGCTTTTTCGAGGAAGTTGAGCAACACCGGCCAGCGGCTCGGCGGGCGCAGCGCCTCGTATGATTCCGGCGTCCCGTCGCCATCGCAACTCACGACAAGACGGGTCAGCACCCGTGTGGCCAGCGCCGCCTCGAAAGACGGCCAATGGGCAAATTGCGCGTTGGTGGAAATCTCAATCTCTTGCGCACGCCAGCGCTGTTGGGGAATGATCTCCAGCAGCCCGGACAGGTCGCGGTGCAGCAGCGGTTCGCCATAATTAAATAAACGAAATACTTTAATCGCGCGAACGTCGATATTCGCTAGGCAGGCGGCGAAATCGGCGCGGCTGATGCGCTCGACCTTGGGCTGCAAAATGGAATTGGCACAGCCGACACAGGTCAACTGGCAGCCGCGAACAATGTCGAAATGCAACTGCAACAGGCTGCGCGGCGGATGCCCGCCGGAGGCGCGATGCCACACTGCCGCCTGATCCATGCTCGCCTTCTCCTGAATGACCTGCGCCAAGGCGTTGTAGCTGACGGGGGCTGCGGGTAAACCATTAGCATGACCGCCGACGGATCATCCATGCCGCTGGATCACGCCAACGCGGCCGATGTGCCCGGCTTTGCCGCAGCGCCACCGCTGAATGGCGAGCAGCAGCACATTAAATTGCTGTGCGAATTGTTCGCCCAGATCACCAAACGCGCCAGTGTCGGCCCGGACGAAAGCTTCTTCGCCATTGGTGGCCGCGGCCGGGAAGTCCTTCAATTGGCATCGCGCGTCCGCGACTCGGCCGGCCTGGAACTGCCTCCGCGCTTGCTGTTCACCCACCCGACAGCGCGCCAGCTTGCGGCGGTGCTGCCGGGCCTGCCGCGGTGCCAGAACATTCGCGGACGGCGCTTCGCGCTCCAGATGATCCGCCCGGCGCTGGCCAGCCAGCCGTACCGCGGTGTGCTGCTGTGCTTGCCGCAATTGGGTGGCGGCGACGATTTCGTGACGTTCATCGGGGCTGCGGCGTTCCACGATTTTGACGTATGGGCGTGCCGCTTCGCTTTGCGCGGCGACGATGGCCCGGACGCGGAGACCTGGTTCGACGCAGCAGCCGAACTCGCCGAATGGCTGCATGTGCACACCGATGTTCTACGCCCGAAAGCTATGCTCGGATTCTCGATGGGCGGCTATTTGGCTTGGCTGGTCGACCGATTCCTGGCCGTCAAAGGTCACCCGCCAACGCCGTTGCTCAATCTCGATGGGGCGCCCGTGCAGGTGTATTACCCGCGCGCTGGCGCACGAATGCAGCTTCGTCTGCCGCAGATCGGCGGCCTGCCACCGGCGCGCATGTTGCTGCTGCTGCGCGATTCGTTCGGCCTGATGTCACCGCCGGTGCAGATGCATGACGACTGGACGGTGATGAATGTGCAGGCGACGCGGCTGGCGTGCCCGACGGTCAGCCACGCCGATTTCGTCAGCCACGGTTTGCTGCGGGCCTACGACCGGACGATGGCCGCGTTTGCCTGCGCGGATATGTCCGCGCCGCTTCCGCCGCTGCCGCACTTGGATGGCGCCGATCTCGACACGGCCGGCGGGGCGGCGTTCCGGCTGCTGAGTGGCGCCATGCCGCCCCGTCCGGACGCGGTGCGCCCGCTGGTCGAAGCATTCCCGCTGCCGGCTTGCGAAACGTTGCAGAAGGGCTTGCTGTGTCTCGCCATGGCGAGCGGCGACGCCGAACTCGCACTCGGTTGGTGCCGGCGGCTGACGCAGGCCAAACCGCACAACCGCGCGGCCGCCTATGCGCTTGTGGCGGCACTCTCGGCGCTCGGCCAGCGGACGGAGGCGGACGCATTGGCAGCGTCCTGGTGCGCCCGGCATCCCACTGACCAGAACATGCGAGCGCGCGCGCGGACTGCCCCGCAAAAGCCCTCCGTGTGGGAACCGCGCCCGGATTTGGTGCTCGGATCCGATCCGTCGCTGGATTTCGCCGCTGGCTTTCTGGCGTCACCGCTGCGCGGCTTCATCGACAGCGTTACTGCCGTTGCCATCACCGGCTGGGCGCAAAATGCGCTGTTTCCCGAGCAGCCGGTGGCTCTGGACATTGTCGTGGACGGCGCCGTCGTGGCGCAAACCATCGCCGACCGCCATCGCGCCGATCTCAAGGCAGCGGGGCTTGGCAGCGGCAATCACAGCTTCTCGGTCTTGTTGGCATCGCCCCTAACGCCGCCGCAACGGAAACTGGTTGTCGCGCGCCGCTCGTCCGATCAAGCGATCCTGCCGCGAACGGGCGCGGCACTTGCGGCGCTGACCTCGTAGAGCATTCGGCGCTGCGGCGCGCCGGCAGCCGCCGAGCTATGCGTGCGTTTCACGACACAATGCGACATTTAGTTGATTGCGTTTTTGCATGTTTTCGGTAAGATGGCGTTAATGAGTTGAGATTGGAGCGCCGCAATGCACGCCGTGTTGAAAATCCTGACCGCGACCGCCCTGACCGCGACCGCCCTGACTTTGGCCGCCGGCTTCACCGCCACTCCCGCTCACGCGCGTCCGACCTCGATCTATTGGAACGGCACCA
>JANXMB010000094.1 GCA_025354865.1 Acetobacteraceae bacterium
GTCATGCGGCACCTGCATCGGACGGAGAAAACACGGCGATCCCGAAACCGGGCGGTGGCGCGGTCAAATCACCCGCGCGCCGCCGTACCAGACCTGCCGCACCACCGGTAGGGTCTCGTACACCGTCACCCGCACCACGTCGGCGCGGCACCACAGTGCGAGGCGACCGCGTTCCTCCAGCCCGGCCATGCGGGCCGGCACGTCGGTCACCATGCCGATCGCCGCCGGCAGCGACATCCGCCCCTCCCGCGCGCACAGAAACGCCGCCTCTACCAGGCTCGGCGGCACATAATCCGACGCGAACGCATCGACCGCCTCGGCATTCACCAGATCGGACGCCGAGACATTGCCGGAATGCGACCCGCCACGCACGATATTAGGCGCCCCGGCGATCACCTGCATGCCCCCGGCCTTGGCGGCCTGGGCGGCGGCGAGGGTGACCGGAAACTCGCTGATCCCAATGCCATCGGCGAGGTTTTCCGCCACTTCCTCGACCGTGCGGTCGTCGTGGCTGGCGATCGGCACATCGCGGGTGCGCGCCAGCGCGAGCAAGGCGCGCCGGTTCGGATCGCGCAGCTTGGCCCGTTGGGCGCGCAATTCGTCAATGCGACGCTCGATGGTGGCGTCGTCCAGACCGCTGGCTTTGCGGATTTTGCGGTAATAATCGAGGTCGGCGTACTGCCCCTCCCCAGGGCTGTGATCCATCAGGCTGATCATGCGCACCAGCCGGTGGCCGATCGCGGCTTCGACCAGTCCGATCGTATCGGCGGCGGGCACCTCGCACCGCAGATGCAGGAAATGTTCGGATTTCAGCAGCCCGGTCGGGGTCAGCGCGTCCAGATCGGCCATGCCCTCGTGGAAGGTGCGGATCCGGTCCTTCTCGAACCCGAGATCGCCCAGGCACAGGCTGTCGAAAATCGTTGTGATCCCGGCGGCGGCGCATTGCGCGTCGTGCGCGACCATGGCGGAGCGGGAGGGCCAGCGGGAGGTTGCACGGGGCTGGACCTGACGTTCGAGGTTGTCGGTGTGCAGATCGACGATCCCCGGCAGCAGGTAGTCGCCCTGCATGTCGATCGCACCGGGCAGGGCGGAGTTGCCGCTGTCGATGCCGACGATGGTCGCGCCTTTCAGCGCGATCGTGCCGGATATCACCGCATCGGGCAGCACCAGCATGGCATTGGTCAGAACGGTTTCGGGTTCCATGAAGGCGGTCATGCAGCTTCTCGGGCAGGAGATAAAGGAAACAGCCGGTCGGCGATGGCGTCGCGGACCTCGGCATCGTGGCAGATCGCAACCGTCGCAATGCCGTCGGCTTTCGCGCGGGCGATCATATCCACCACCACGGCGCGGTTTTCCGCATCCAGCGACGCGGTGGGCTCGTCCAGCAGCAGGATCGGATGGCGAGCGATGAACCCGCGCGCGAGGTTCACGCGCTGCTGCTCCCCGCCGGAAAACGTGGCGGGGGGAATGTCGTGCAGCCGGCGGGGAATGTTCAGCCGCAGCAGCAGGGCACTGGCGGTGTCGCGGGCTTCGTCGGTGGCAACGCCGCGGGTTATTAGCTCGTCCGCGACGATATCGAGCGTGCCGACACGCGGCACCACCCGCAGGAACTGGCTGACATAGCCCAGGGTTTCCCGCCGCACCGCGAGCACGACACGGGGTTCCGCTTTGGCGATATCCACCATTTCGCCCTGGTGGCGGACCCAGATTTGGCCGGCCTCGGCGCGATAATTGCCATACAGGCTGCGCATCAGGGTGGATTTCCCGGCGCCCGAGGGGCCGGCCAGCACGACGCAGGCGCCGGCATGCACTTCGAGATCGATGCCGGCGAGGACCGGCAACTGCATGCCGCCGCGCAAGTGCAGGGTGAAGGTTTTCGCCAGACCTGCGGTCCGTAACATGACGGTCATGCGTGCAATACCGAGCTGACGAGCAATTGGGTGTAGGCGTGTTGGGGGTCGTCGAGAACCTGATCGGTCAGGCCGGTTTCCACTACCCGCCCGCGCTGCATAACGGCGATGCGATGCGCCAGCAGCCGGGCGACGGCGATGTCGTGGGTGACCAGCACGACGGCAATGCCAAGGCGCCCGACCAAAGTGCGGATCAAATCCAGCAGCCGCGCCTGTACCGAAACATCGAGGCCACCGGTCGGCTCGTCCATGAACACAAGTCGGGGATGGGTGACCAGGGTGCGGGCAATCTGCAAGCGTTGCAGCATCCCGCCCGAGAACGTGCGCGGCAAATCGTCCACCCGGCCTGCATCGATTTCCACCTGCGTCAGCCAGTCGATCGCCTGTGCTCGGATATTGCCGTAATGCCGGGCGCCGCGTGCCATCAGCCGTTCCCCGACATTGCCGCCGGCCGACACGCCCATGCGCAGGTTTTGCCTCGGGTCCTGGTGCACGAAACCCCAGTCGGAGCGGTGCAAAGTGCGCAAAGCCGCCGCCGGCATGGCATGCACATCGTGCTGCCGATCGTCGGGATCGGTGTAGCGGACGATGCCCGAATCGGGCGCGAGGCGGCCGGACAGCACGTTCAGCAACGTCGTCTTGCCGGAGCCGGATTCGCCGACGATCGCCAGCACCTCCCCCGGCCAGAGCGCGATATCGACGTCGCGCAGCGCCGGGATGGGGCCGAACGACAGGTTCAGGCCATGCGCGGACAACAAGGTCGTGGGTTCCGCCTTCCGCACCGGAGAGTCGGTCATTCCGCAGCCTCCCGATAAGCGTCTTTGCCGAAATGGCCGGCGGCCTGGCGTTCGGCGCAGCAATCGGTGTCGGAACACACGAACAGCCTTCCGCCGCGATCGTCGATCACGACCTCGTCCAGATAGGTGTCGGTCGCGCCGCAAAGGCCGCAGGGTTCCGGCGCATTGATGGCGCGGAACGGGTGATCTTCGAAATCCAAGGAGCGGACCTCGGTCCAGGGCGGGATCGCGTAGATGCGTTTTTCCCGCCCGGCGCCGAACAACTGCAGCGCCGGCATGCGGTCCATTTTCGGGTTGTCGAAGGCTGGGATCGGGCTGGGCGACATCAGATAGCGCTGGTTCACCATCACCGGATAATCGTAACTGATGGAAATCTGGCCGAACCGCGCCACGTCTTCGTAGAGCTTGACATGCATCAGGCCGTAATCCGATAGGCCGTGCATGCGACGGGCTTCGACCCGGCTGGATTCGAGGCGAAACAGCGGCTCCGGCTGCGGCACCTGGTAGACGACGATCTGATCCGCCCGCAGGGGTTTTTCCGGGATGCGGTGGCGGGTTTGGATCACCGTCGCCTCCCCGGTATGGGTCGTGGTGGCGACCCCGGCGGTGCGGGCGAAGAACCGGCGGATGGACACCGCGTTGGTGGTGTCGTCGGCGCCCTGGTCGATAACTTTCAGCACATCGTCCGCGCCCAGAATGGATGCGGTGACCTGAATGCCGCCGGTCCCCCAACCGTAGGGCAGCGGCATCTCGCGGGATCCGAACGGCACCTGATGCCCGGGGATCGCCACCGCTTTCAGCAGCGCGCGGCGGATCATCCGCTTCGTCTGCTCGTCG
>JANXMB010000138.1 GCA_025354865.1 Acetobacteraceae bacterium
CGGCGCATCCGAACCCCCAAAAGGGAACAGACCTACCGGACATATCGTGTGCTACCTAAACCGGACATATCGTGTGCTAGCGACACTGGAAAGCCGAACGCCTTGACCCCGGACGCCGCCGGGGCAACGATGCAATGCCAATCCGGAGGAAACGATGACCAGCGCTGACGACCGCGGCGAAAGCCTGCGCATGATCCGCGACAGCGCGGCCGGTATTGCGCCGCGCAATAGCGACCTGAAACGAATCCGAGCACTGCGGTTCGGCGAACCCGGCTTCGATCGCGGCGTGTGGCGCGAAATGTGCGAAATGGGTTGGCTGGGGCTGCTGGTCCCCGAAGACCAGGGCGGATCGGGCCTCGGTGTGCAGGAATTCTGCGCCCTGGCCGAGGAGCTGGGCGCCGCGCTGATCCCCGAACCCCTGATCGCCGCCGCCATGGCCGCGCAGTTGCTGCCGTCCGATCTGCTGCCCGACGTTCTGGCCGGGGAGCGTATCGTGTTGCCGGCCTGGCAGGAAAAACCGCTCAGTATCGATCTCGCCACCGGTGGCACCGTGTTTTCCAACGGTCGGGTCACCGGCAAAAAAATCTTCGTTTCGATGGCTGCAGGAGCCGATGCCTTCCTGGTCACCGTGCCCGACGGCCTTGCCTTGGTCGATCGCAACGCGGCCGGGGTGCACCTGGAATGTCAAACCGCGCAGGACGGTGGCAACAGCGGCACGTTGACGTTGGATAACGCGCCTGCCGTCTTTGTCGCCGGCAATGCAGACCGAGCCTTCGAAACTGCCTGCATGGCGACGTCGGCCTATCTGCTCGGTGTCATGGATCGGGTTTTCGGTATGACAATGGAATATCTGAAAACGCGCGAGCAATTCGGCCGTAAAATCGGATCGTTCCAGGCATTGCAACATCGCTCTGCCGACCTCAAAATTCAGGTCTCCTTGGCCCGAGCAACGATCGACGCAGCGGCGAGGATTTTGGATCGGTCGGAAGATGCATCGGAACGCAAGGCGACCGTTTCGCGCGCGAAAGTACGGGCGTCGGACTCGGCGTCGTTGGTAACGCGCGGTTGCATCCAGCTGCACGGCGGTATCGGTTACACCGATGCAGCCGATCCCGGATTGTTCTTGCGAAAAGCCATGGTTCTGGCTCCGGCTTACGGTGCCGCAGCATTGCACCGCGCCCGGTTTCGCGACCTTGCGCCGCTGACCGACGAAGATTGAATGCGCCCGCTGCGGCAATTCCGGCAACCCCGCCGGAATTGCCGCAGGGTTTATTCGACCGCCTCGGTTAGGAAACGTTCCACCAGCGCCATAGCCCGCTCCCGAGGCGCATTGGTCTGCGCCCGTATCTGATTCCGAGAGCCGGAGGTCAGATAGAATCGCTCGTACAACTCGACGCGGGAGGCAAGGGCCGTCCCGGCATAATCCCACGCAAGCCGGAACAAGCGTATCCGTCGTTCCGCATCGACACCGCCCGCGCCTTGCAGGTATTTGTCGATATAGGGGCGCAGTTCCGGATCGCGCATCATGGCCCAGGTCGGCGTCGCCAATAGATTGTGCGAGCCCAGCAACTTAACGATTTCGTTCGCACGCGGCATCCAAAACGGCATCGTCGCGCGCAAGGCGGAAAGCGGTTCGGCGGCGGGAAACCAGCAGCCGTTCGACCATTCCTTCGGCCGATCCTCTGCCGCCTGCACCGCTGCTCGGGCCAATTCCGCGTAGCTCCAGAGTTCGCCGAGAAGTTGTTGCGCATTGGGACTCTTGTCGCCGATGGCTTCGGCCATTGCGGTCGCAAGCCCCCAGGCGAATTCCAATTTGGTTGCAGCGCGTACCATCGTTTGTTGCATGACGTTGCTGTTCCAGCTTTTCGTCATCACCCGATTGTAGACGGCTGCGTTGGCGTCGATAAATAAACGGTCGCGCGGCACTTCCACATCGTCGAACACCACGAAGGCGTCCTGTTCGTCGAACCGCGAGCCCAGCGGCGCATCGAAACGATTCGGCGCGCCGGCCACGCTGTCGCGGCAGATGAATTTCAGGCCAGGTGTGTCCATCCGGATACAAAACGAGACCGCGAATTTATCGGCCCCTTCCGGCAAAGGTCGGCCGGGATACACGGCAATTTCGTCGGAAAACGGTGCCAATGTCGCAAGAATCCGCGCCCCGCGAACGACGATGCCGTGCTCGGTATCCGCGACTTTGCGCAGGATGACATCGTTTTCCTGGCCCGGCAGTTCGTCCTTTGCCTTGTCGATCGTTGGATGGATCAAGGTGTGGGTCAGCGCGATATCGTTCCGACGCAGGAATTTCTGATATTCCACTTGCCGCGCCGCCCCGGCTTCGTTGCCGCAATCTGCCCATTCGTCCCAGCAGCCGGCGAAACCCGCATAGGTAACGTTCATATAATCCGGCGTGCGGCCCATGACGCCGACGGTATGTTCGGCGATCCGTCGCAGGCCGCGATGGCGCCGTTGCAAATCGTCCGGCGATTTCGGAATCATATGGGAGATAGCGATCCTTTCGCCGGTTTCCGGATCGGGGATCAGCAGATCCTCGGCGGCTTCGTGTTGCAGATCGAAGACCGCCGCCATGCCTTGCGCGGCACCGGCAAACGCCGGGTGCGACTGCGCGTCGGTTACCTTTTCATTGCCGATCCAAATCTGCCGATCGTCCTTCAACCCACGTAGAAATTCGCTGCCGGTACGGGCTGGCATGTCGGCTATCCTTTGAACGAGGGACGGGAAACGCAGCGTTGCAACCAATCGGCGACGCGCGGGTAACTCGTGAAATCCAGATGGGCGAAACGAGACCAATATAGCACCGAAGATACATTCAGATCGGCAACGGTGAAGGCAACACCGAGCAGATAAGCGCGATTTACAAAGATGTTTTCGAGGACGGTGAGGGGGCGGGCAAGGTCTTGTGTCGGTTGTGCAACGGCCGCATCGTCGAGCGGGCGCATCCCGACCGCGCTCAACATAATGCCAAGCAGCGGCTTTTCGATTTCGGTCGTGACCCAGAAGCTCCATTGAGTCGTGCGGGCGTCGTCCTCCGGCGAAGACGGAACGAAATCGGTTCCGGCCCCGTATTTTTTGCCAGATACAGATTGATCGCCATCGATTCGAAAAGATGAAACCCATCGTCGTCGATCGCCGGTATCCGACCGTTCGGATTGACCCCCGACAGCTCGGCCGATTCCCGCGTCTTATTGAAATGCACTGGGATATTCGTGTGGGGAACCCCGAGTTCGCGCGCCATCCAAAGGCAGCGCAGTGCTCGGGATTGCGGGATACCATATATTTTCAGCATGGGATTTCTCCTGAACGCGCTACCCTAACACCTCTGCCGCCGGTCGCACGATGCGGCGCAATTCCCCGTTGCGTTTGGTGATACCCGCTTTATCGAGGTATTCCAGCACCTGGATCGTGAGATTGCGCCCAATGCCGCTGCGCTTGTTGAAGGCTGCGGCGTTGAATTCGCTGTCTTCCGCTTCCTCGGCCAGGGTTGCCGCGATCTCCCCCAAGGCGAGCGCACCGGCCGGCTGAAAAAATCGGTTCGATGCAATACGTAATAATAATCCGAAACGTTCCAGTCGAACGAGCAAGTTCTCTGCGTCGTCGGGCGGAACGCCGAGCAGCTGGGCGATTTCGCGTACGCGTGGGGGGCGAAGGGGATCGGTGGCCATGACGGGTTCGATCTGTTTCCAGGCTGCGGCATCGCCTGCGGTCAGCCGCGCCCGATGGCCGGGCAGGTGGTAGATCGCATTCCGTTGCGCGATATCGCCGCTGGCTAGGCGTTCCAGCAGCGCAGCTTCGGCGATTTCGGCCGGCCACGCCCGCAGGCTGCTCAGCAAGGCCGCTTTCCCGGGTCCAGGCAGCGCCGGGTGTTTTTCATGCCAATCGGCAACGGTGCGCAGAAGCGCCTGACCCAGGGTGTCTCTGGTTTCTTGCGAGACCAGGATAGGACGGGACGCACGTCCGATCCGGATGCCGCCGACCAGCCCATCGGTGGTATCGAGATTGCGTGCCCGCCCGAACCGTTCCAGGTCCACCCAGCCCTCCGCTTGCAGCAGGGCATCCAGCGCCGGTTGGGTGTCGGGCAGTGCCATCGCCGCCAGCGATGCGGCGCGTTGTTGCTTGCGCGTGCGGCGTCCCGGCGGGAACGGATCGACCACGCGCCCGCCCGCGACGACCCGTCCGGTGGCATCGTCGCGCAGAACGATCCGATCTCCAAATAAAGCTGCAATTTCGCGTTGCAGCGTCAGGTGCACGAATCCCTCCGCACCGATCGTGGCCCGCGCTGCGATGCTTGCCGATCCGATATGCACGTGGACGGGCGATGCGTGCTTCAACGTGCGGCCCTCCGCCATCCGCACCTGGGCATCCAGCCGCACGGTCGGGGCGTGCAAAGCCGGGGCGATAAGCCAGTCGCCGCGCCGGATATCGATGCGTTCGATGCGGGCGCCCGTGATTGCCAAGGCGCACCGATCCCCGGCCGAGGCGGTTTCGGCTGCGGCATGGTGCACCTGAATGCCGCGCACCCTGGCAGCGAGGTGCGGCGGCGACAGCAGCAGCCGATCGCCGATCGCCACGGACCCCGACGCGACGGTGCCGGTCACAACCAATCCTGTCCCTGGCGCGGAAAATCCCCGATCGATCGCCATGCGAAACCCGCCGGAGGCCGAACGTCGTTGCCATGTCGTCGCTTTGGTCTCGATCCACGCGCGCAATGCGTCCATGCCCGTGCCGACGATCGCCGAGACCGGCATAATATCGACATCGTCATATCCGGCTCGGGCCAGAAGCGCGCGTGTTTCGGCCGCGACGGCGGCGACGCGGGCTGGCTCGACGCGATCGATTTTGGTGACGGCAACAGCGATGTCAGCGATGCCGGTCAGCGTCAGCACGGCCAGATGTTCGTGCGTTTGCGGCATCGGCCCGTCGTCTGCCGCAACGACTAGCAGCACGCTGTCGATCGACAATACGCCGGCCAGCATATTCGTCAGGAATCGTTCGTGCCCGGGAACGTCGACGAAGCCGACGGTCCGTCCCCCGGGTAGCACCGTATGTGCGAACCCGAGGTCGATGGTCATCCCGCGCGCCTTTTCGTCCGGCAATCGATCCGGATCGATGCCCGTCAGCGCTCGGACAAGGGCAGACTTGCCGTGATCGACGTGCCCTGCAAGGGCAACGATCATCCCACTTCGACGACGGCGTCCACCGCGAAGGCGCCCTCGCCTTCCGGCATGGCGAACACGGGGTTGAGGTCGACCGATTGCAGCGTCGGGCCGGCGGCCATGGCGAAGGCGGACAGCCGCGACAGCGTTTCCGCCAGGGCTTTCACATCGGCTTTCTTCCGCCCGCGGGCGCCCAGCAGCAGCGGCGCGCCTTTGATCGAGCGGATCATGGCCTCGGCCACATCGGGGCCGAAGGGGCAACGATGGAACACGACATCTTTCAGAATCTCAACGAATATTCCGCCCAGGCCGAACATGGCGATGGGGCCGAAGACCGGATCGCGGGCGATGCCCATGATGCACTCGACGCCCCCTTTAAGCTGTTTCGCAACTAATACGCCTTCGATCCGAGCAGACGGGGCGGCGGTGTTGGCGCGTTGGAGTAGGAGGGCGAAGCCGGCGCGCACCGCTGCCGCATCGGAAATATCCAGCAGCACACCGCCGATTTCCGATTTATGCAGAATATCCGGCGACAGGATTTTCATCACGACAGGATAACCGAATTTCTCGGCCGCCGCGATCGCCGTTTCGGCATCGGTGCATTCTGCCTCCGGCGCCGACTGGATGCCGGCACCCGCGAGAAGCCGTTTCGCCTCCGCTTCGGTCGGGGTCGCGGCCGGCAATGCGATCGCCGGCACCGACGGGGCAGGGGCGCCGGCGGCTTTGGCGAAGGACGCACCGAAACGGCCCATCGCGTCGATCGCCACGACCGCGCGCGTCGGGTCTTCGTGCACCACCCAGCCGTCGGCTTCCAGTTCTGCGGTCCGCTCCGGCGGGGCAATCACCGAAAGGACGTAGAGCCGGTCTGGGTATTTATTTTTCACCAAATTCAACTGCTCGCGAATGACCGGCCAGCGCTGCGACGAAGCGGTCATGCTGAAGAAGCCCAGGACGGTGGAATAACCGCCGTCGCGGATCATGGCTTCGGTGAAGGTGTTGATCAAAGTCGGATCGTTGGAAACCTGTGCGGTCGCGTCCACCGGGTTGCGTGGGGCGCAGAACGGCACCAGCTCGCGCAAATGTTTCTGCGTCGCTTCCGGCATTTCCGGCATCGACAGGCCGACGCTTTCCGAGACGTCGGAAATCAGCACGCCAGCGCCGCCGGACACGGTGATCACGCCCAGGGTATTTTTCACCGGAAAGATTTTGCGCGTCGCCGTATGCGCGATATCCAGCATTTGCTCGGAATTTGCCGCCCGGAAAACCCCGAATTCGTTCATAATCGCTTCGGTCACGGCGTCGTCGCCGGCAATCGATGCGGTGTGCGATTTTGCCGCTTTCGTTCCCAGTTCGGACCGGCCGACCTTTTGCATGATCACCGGTTTTTTCGCCGCGCGCGCCGCTTCCAGGGCGGCGATCAGGCCGTCGGCTTCCCGGATGCCCTCGGCGTAAACAGTGATGACATCGACTTCGGGGCTTTCGGCGAGCCAGCCGATGCACTCGCCCATCGTCACGTCGCCTTCGTTGCCGGTCATCACGCACAGCGATGCGCCGATGCCGCGATTGCGCGCCAGGGTGTAAAGATGCGTGCCGTAGGCGCCGGATTGCGATGCAATACCGATACGACCGGGCACCGGCCAGCCGCTATCGAACGACGACGAGAACGTCGCGTAATAGGAACGACGCGCGTCGAACACGCCCAGGCAGTTCGGGCCGAGGATACGCATCCCGTACGAACGTGCGGTCGCAACCATTTTGGCCTGCGCGACGGCGCCGGCTTCGTCCATTTCGGCGAACCCGGCCGTAAACATCACGATCGCCTTGACGCCTTTCTTGCCCAGATCGTCCACTGCTGCGGCGGCAACCTCGGACGCGACGGCAACGATCGCGACATCGGGCACTTCCGGCACATCGGCGATCGACGCATAGGCCTTCAGGCCCTGAATTTCGGTGCGATTGGGATTGATGGGATACAGCCCGCCCTGAAATCCTTGCGATTTCATATAGGCAATCGGACGGCCGCTGATCCGCGTCGGGTCGCTGGACGCGCCAAGCACGGCGACGGATCGGGGTGCGAGCAACGGCGTGAGGCCGGCGAAACGAGATGTCATGATGGCGCTTCCCAGTGAACGATTTATTACGTCACTTTGACCCCGGATCGCGCCGGCCGCAACTACCAGCCGGGATCGTTCGGTTGCAGACCCAGCAAAACCTTGCCCGCAGACTCGAAATAAAGCGGCAAAGCGGCGCCGTGTTGCAGCGCGACATGCACGTCGCGGAACGCCCGTTCCAACGGCAAATCGGTGTAGATCGCGTTGGTGCCGGCGGCGTGGAAGACCTTGTCCACGGCGCGCACGGATTCGTGCATCGCGTGCACCAACGCCAGCCGAGCCTGCGCGACCATGGCGGCCGACGGTTCCTCCCCTGCGCTCAACGCCCCCCACAACCGCCCCACCGCATCGAACACATAGGCTCGGGCCGCATTCACGATGGCCTCCGCCTCCCCGAGGCGTTCCTGCACCCGAGGCCGATCGCGCAGTAGGCTGGGCGAGAGGGTCGATGCCTCGGTCGCGGCGATTTCCGTCAGCGTGTCGATGGCGCCGCGTGCGATGCCGAGCGCATTCGCGGCCGAGGGGGTCCAGAGAAACGCATACCAACTGCGCGGATGATACAACGGCCCGGTCTCGCTGGGCGGGGCGCTGGACAGGCAGCTATGTGCTTCCGGCACGAAGACGTTATCGACGACGAAATCCTGGCTACCGGTGCCGCGCATGCCGACGGTGTGCCAGGTATCGACGATCGAGACCTGTTCGCGGGGCACCCATAGCGCGCGCAGCACCGGTTTTTCGCCGCTATCGGCCATGATGCAGGTTGCGTAGAGCCAGCGGGCGTTTTGTATGCCGCTGGCGAAATTCCACTGGCCCTGGACGCGATAGCCGCCGTCCACCGGCCAGGCTTTGCCACCGGGGCGGGCCGATCCGGCGGCGCGATAATCGGCGGGGGTGCCGGCCAGTGCGCGCCCGATCGCGACCGGCAGGCGGGCGGCGTTCATCGACATGGCGGTGGCGATCATCGCGCACCAGCCCACCGAACCATCGTGGCGGGACAGTTCCTCGACGACGCGGAAGGCGACCAGAGGCGGTGTTTCCGGCCCGCCCATCGAGCGCGGGAGGTACATCTGGTAGATGCCGGCCGCGCCGATGGCAGCGGCGAGCGCGGGCGGGGTCTGGCGCAAGCGTTCTGCGTCGTCACGAGCGGCTCGCACTACAGGGGCCAGCGCGATGGCGGCGGCGACGATATCCGGTTCCGACAAGATCGTCGGGCCTACTGACACAGGAAGGACGCGCGGTCTTTCCCGTCGCCACGCGGATTGATGCTGTCCAGCACCGCAGCGTTGCGCCCGAACAGCGTGCATCGGTTCACCGCCAGGGTGTGCGCGGCATCCAGTTCGCTGTCCGACCCGTGCGCATAGTCGATCAGCACGCTGGTGGCGTTGCCGGCGATGAATTCGGTGCTGAACCCGGCGTTGCGATTGAACGGATTCGACATCGAGCACCCGGCGGAACCCAGCGCGGCGCATACCATGAATGTCAGCCCGAACACGGCGCGCATCATGCTTATCCTTTGTATGAGTGGGGCGAAACGGCAATCCGCGCTGCCGGGGTAACGTTTAGCCCGCCGCGCGCGCTTGGGTCAAACGGTTGGGCCACTGTTGTTTAGGCATCGGGGCCACACACACGACACGAATCGGTGTTCGTGCCACTGGCGAGAGTGGCAAAAGCGGGCATACCGGCTATAATCGGGATGGCCACGCATAGGAGCCGAACCCGCATGGACGGCACCGTCGATCTGGACGCGCTGGAAGCCTACCTGTCTTCCGACGACGCCCCCGAAGAATGCATGGACCTGTCCGAGTTGGATGGGTTTCTCGCCGGCGTCGCTGTCGGGCCGGAGACGATCCCCCCCAGCGAGTGGCTGCCCGCGATCTGGGACAACGAGGAACCGGTCTTCGCCAGCGACGAGCAAGCGCAGACGATCCTTGGCGCCATTCTTGGCCGGTTCAACGAAATCTCGGACGGGTTGGATGCCGAACCGGTCGATTATGCGCCGGTGTTCTGGCAGGATTTTACCGGCGCGACGATCGTCGAGGATTGGGCGATCGGCTTCATGCAGGCGGTGTCCATGCGGCAAATCGCCTGGGAGCCGGTGCTGAGCGACGACGACACCGCCATGCTGCTGATCCCGATTGCCGCGATCGCCGGTCTGGCGATGCCGGATGGCACCGAAGACGACCTGTCGTTGCCGGACGAGGTCATGGACAAGCTGGTGGACGAGGCCCCGGACGTGCTGCCGTCCTGCGTACTGGGGCTGCGCATTTTCTGGCGCGATCGTCTGCTGCCGCCGGGATCGCACTCCCGCCGGCACTGACCGGGCTGTGCGCGGATTGGATGCAAGACCGAACCGGCGTCAGGCCATCGCCCGCAAGCGATCCAAACCCATCTTCAAGGCCGCCTGAAACAGCATGTGGTCCAGCCCGTAGGCCAGCATCCGGAAGCCGTGCCGCCAATATTCCTGCGACCAAGCCTCATTCATCGCCAGGAAGCCGGGGATTTTGCCGGCCGCGAGCGTTGCGTCCACCACGCGCTTCACTGCTGCCAGGAAATCGGGGTGTTGAAACTGCCCCGGAATGCCCATGAAATTGCTGAGGTCGAAATGCCCCAGCCACACCACGTCGATGCCGGGCGTCGCGGCGATCGCCTCCACCGCGTTCAGGCCGTCCAGGGTTTCGATCTGCGCAATGACCAAGGTGCGGGCGTCGGCGCGAGCCATCGCTTCGCGGGGCGCGGTGGGGCGGTAATCGTCGTGCGCCACCCCGAATGCCGCGCCGCGCTGGCCGGCCGGCGGGTAATGCGCGCAGGATGCGATGTAGGCGGCTTCGGCCGCGCTGTTCACCATCGGCACCATGATGCCGTGCGCGCCGATATCCAGCGCGCGGGCGATGAAATGGTATTCCCCGCGTGGCACCCGCACGAGCGGCGCCAGCGGCAGGCCGCGGCAGCCGGCAATCAGCATCTTCATGGTCTCCAGGCTCGCGCCGGTGTGTTCCATGTCGAACAGCGCGAAATCGGCCCCGGTCGCGGCAACGATCGCCGGCAGCCCCGGTGTGAGGAATTCCATCGCCATCGCACCGAACGCCTTGCCGTCGCGGCGCAGTTTGTCTTTCAGGCTGTCCATTGTCCGGATACTCCGTATTTTCGCGCGGCACGATGCTCGCGGATCGCGGCGGGCGAGGCAACCGCACAGGGGCCCGACGATGGCTTATCTTCTCACCGGGCTCGGCACGCTTCTGTGTCGCAAGCGATCCGACGGCACCTGGGTGCATCGATCGCTGCACGAGATCGACGGGGAAGCGCCCTCACTGCCGAGCGAGGATATCGACCCCCTCGATATCGGCGATCTCGCCGCCATCCTCCAGGTCGGCCAGGGGCATTTCCTGCGCAACGACGATGCCCTGCTCTATTTCGCCATCGACCACGGCCCGTTGCAGGGATGGACCGCCATGCGCACCGAGGATCGCCGCAGCATCGCCCTGCTGCGCGACGGCAAGGGGCTGATGGCGTTGCCCGACTCCGACGGTTTCGCATCGGCGGACCGCGACGCATGGCCCATGACCCGTTTCGTCGCACTGACGGACACCGATCTTGCGGTGCTGCGCGGCCTGCTCGCCCATCGCTGGTCGATCGGCGCGACCCCCGCAGCCGAAATCGCAACCCTCGACACCGGGTTTTTGCTGCGGGTCGGCCCGCTGGAGATCGATCTGCGCTGGAACCTGCCATTCGACACCGCCGATTGGCCCAATCGCCTGACGATCTCCTGGGATGTGTGGCGGGTGGAGCAACTGTTTCGCTACCGGCCGCTGGTCTATTTCGTGGCCTTCGGCGCCGCGACAACCATGCGCCAATTCGCCCTGGCAGTGGAATCCCTCACGACGATCGGCGGCTACGAGGGGGAGATTCTGGTCATCGGCGATAAAACCCCGGACGAGATCGCAGCGCTGTTTCCCGCCGGCATGCCGCCGCGTTTAGCGGTGATGCCGATGCACGCAGTGGACCGCGTCGGCTACATCGCCGCCCGACTCGCGATCGCCGATTGGCCCGACGCCTGGCAATTCCAACCGCTGCTGTATGCCGATGCCGATGTCCTGTTCGACGCCCCGGTCGTGCCAATGCTGCATGCGATCGCACGTTCGGATCGCATCTGCGCCGCAGCGGAGCCCTGGAACCTCATCGAGTCGGAATTCGTTGGCAGCCACCTGCTGGCCGACGACAATTGTCACCCGGCGCCCGACGCCAAAGGTTTCAACGCCGGGATCCTGGGCATCCCCAACATGGCAGCGCATGCAGGCAGCCTGCGCATTATCGCCCGCACGCTGCGCAACCGCTTTGCGGTGGTCGGGCGCGACACGGTGCAGTTCGTCGATCAGCCGATCGCGAACTACGTCTCGTTCCGGGTGGCGCAGTTCGATACCGCGCTCTTGAGCCGGTTCGTCCGCCTCGCCGATCGCTTCACCGAACCCGAGGGGCGGACCGGCCTGATCCATTTCTGTTGGTTGCCGGATGCCGCCGGGCGCGTCGCGAAGATGGAGCACTACCTGGAACGCCTGCGCGGGATGGGCTAAGGCAGCGCTCGATAGATCGGAGCGCCCCATGGACCACGCTTTGCCCGCAGACCCGCATATCGAAATCCGGCAGGAGGTGGCGAAGCTGTGCGCCAAATTCCCCGGCGAGTATTGGCGCAACCTCGACCGGGATCGCGCCTACCCGACGGCCTTCGTGCGGGCGTTGACCGAAGGCGGCTATCTCGCGGCCCTGATCCCGGAAGAATTCGGCGGCGCCGGCCTGTCCTTGTCGGCTGCGGCGGCGATTCTGGAGACGGTGCAGGCCGAGGGGTGCAACGGCGCTGCCTGCCACGCGCAGATGTATATTATGGGTACGATCCTGCGGCATGGCTCCCCGGCGCAGAAGACCATGTACCTGCCGAAAATCGCCACCGGCGAACTCCGGTTGCAGGCGTTCGGCGTCACCGAACCCACCAGCGGCACCGACACCACCTCCCTCCGCACCTTCGCGCGGCGGGAAGGCGATAAATACATCGTCAACGGCCAGAAGGTTTGGACAAGCCGGGCGGAACACTCCGACCTGATGCTGTTGTTGGCGCGGACGACGCCGCGCGACCAGGTGGGCAAGCGGACCGAGGGCCTGTCCACCTTCATCGTCGATATGCGCGCCGCCCTGGGCAAGGGGCTGACCATCCGGCCGATCCGCACGATGATGAACCACAACTCGACCGAGGTGTTTTTCGACAACATGGAAATCCCGGCCGAGAACCTGCTGGGCGTCGAAGGCCGCGGGTTCCGCTACATCCTGGATGGCATGAACGCCGAGCGGCTGCTGATCGCGGCGGAATGCATCGGCGATGCGAAATGGTTCCTCAAGCGAGCAACCGATTATGCCCGCGACCGCCATGTGTTCGGCCGCCCGATCGGGCAGAACCAGGGCGTGCAGTTCCCGCTGGCCCGTGCCTATGCGCAGATGCGTGCGGCCGAATTGATGGTGCAGGAAGGTTGCCGCAAATTCGAAGCCGGCCAGACCCCCGGCGAAGAAGCCAACATGGCGAAGATGCTGGCGGCGGAAGCGTCCTGGGCGGCGGGCGAGGCCTGCATCCAGACCCATGGCGGTTTCGGGTTCGCCGAGGAATACGACATCGAGCGTAAATTCCGCGAAACCCGCCTCTATCAGGTCGCGCCGATCAGCACCAACCTGATCCTGTCCTACATAGCCGAACACGTCCTGGGTCTGCCGCGCAGCTATTGAGGGTGGGGAATGTCCGGATTTTCCCGCGCCATCGCGGCGCAGGGAAGGCCTAAAACATGCTGAAATACCTACTGGTCCTGTTGGTCGATTTTTGCCGCCGCCACGCTGCTGCGGTGGTCCTGGCAGGCTGTCTGCTCGCCGGGTTCTCGGCTTGGTTCGCATCCGAGCATCTGGGGGTCACCACCGACACCGACCTGATGTTCGCCCCAAGCCTGAAATGGCGGCAACAGGCGGCGGAAATGGATAAGGCTTTTCCGCAGTACCGCGATTTGCTGGTCGCCGCCATCGATGCGCGCGAACCCGAACAGGCGGAGGCGACGGCGGCCGAGTTGGCGGCAAAACTGGCGGAGGATCGGGTGCATTTCGCCGGTGTCCGCCGGCCCGACGCCCTGCCGTTCTTCCAAAAGGAAGGCTTTCTGTTTCTGGAGCCGAAGCAACTCGCCGCGCTGATGGATCAAACCATCGACGCCCAACCCTTTCTCGGCCAACTCGTCGCCGACCCCTCCATCCGCGGCCTGTTTGCCGCCCTCTCGCTGCTCGGCATGGGCGCCGCGCGGGGGGAGGCGGATTTGACCCCGTACCTCGCGGCGATCGGCAGTTTCCACACCGCGATGGCCGGCGTGCTGGCCGGCAAGCCCGAACCTTTGTCCTGGCAGAAGCTGCTGGGCGGCGGATTGAGCGAACTCGCCGGCCCCTATCGCTTCGTCCTGGCGCAACCGAGGCAGGATTTCGGCGCCCTGCAACCCGGCGGCGATGCCACCGAAGCCATGCGCGCGGCGATCGCGTCGCTGGAGTTCGTGAAGTCGGGCGCGGCGCATGTCCGCATCACCGGGCAGGTGGCGCTGGCGGACGAGGAATTCGCCACCGTGGCGGAAGGCGCGGTCGCGGGCCTGATCGGCAGCGTGGTGCTGATTACACTGTGGTTGTTCCTGGCGCTGCGGTCGTGGCGGTTGATCGTGCCGGTGCTGCTGACCTTGGGCCTGGGGCTGATGCTGACCGTGCTTTTCGCCGCCGTTGCGGTTGGGACGTTGAACCTGGTGTCGGTCGGCTTCGGGGTGCTGTTCGTCGGCATCGCGGTCGATTTCGCGATCCAGTTCTGCGTCCGCTTCCGCGACAAACGGCACGAAACTGCCGACCTGCCGACCGCGATGCGGGAAACGGCGGCGCAGGCGGGGGATCAAATCCTGGTCGCCGCCCTGACCACCGCAGCGGGCTTCCTGGCCTTCGTGCCAACCGATTTTTCCGGTGTCGCGGAACTCGGCCTGATCGCCGGCTTCGGCATGGCGATCGCCTTCGCCTGCACCGTCACCTTCCTGCCCGCCGCCATGACCCTGTTTCGCCCGCGGGCCGAGGCGCAGGACGTCGGCTTCGCTTTCGCCCGCCGGTTGGACCCCATCGCCGTCGCCGCACGCCGCCCGATTCTGGGCGGGTTCCTGCTGCTGGCGGTGCTGGCCGGCGCCCTGTCGCCGATGCTGCGCTTCGATTCCGACCCGTTGAACACCAAAAACCCCGATACCGAGGCGATGCGCACCCTGCGCGACCTCATCGCCAATCCGCTGACCAATCCCTATACGATCGACATTCTGGTGCCCTCGATCGCCGAAGCGGCCGCGTTGACGGATCGGTTGAAAGCGCTGCCGACGGTGTCGGGCGTGCTCAGTCTCGCGACCTTCGTGCCGGCGGATCAGCACGATCGGTTGGCGACCATCGCCGATGCCAAAAGCATTCTGACCGCCACTTTGGCCGCGCGCGACGCCGCCGCGCCGGTGACGCCCGATCAGATCCGAATGGCCGCTCAGTCGGCCTTGGCGCAGATCGAGCCGGCTTTGCCCCGGCTCGCGCCCGACCATCCGCTGGCGGCGATCGCCGCCGATCTGCGCGCCATGACCACCGCGCCGGACCCGCTATTGCTCGTCGCCAATACCGCGCTGACCCGGTTCCTGCCGCAACAACTCGACACGCTCCGCACCGCTTTGGGCGCTGAACCGGTCTCGCTCGACACCATCCCCGAGGAACTGGCGCGCGACTGGCGGCTGCCGGACGGACGCTTGCGCGTGCAGGTGCTGCCGACCGAGGCCGCCCGCTCGAACGAGGGCCTGCGCGCCTTCGTCGCCGAGGTCGCCCGAATCGCCCCCGATGCCGGCGGTTCGGCAGTCACCATCCTCGCAACCAGCAACACCATCGTTGGCGCCTTCCGCTCGGCGGCCATCGGCGCGTTGCTGGCGATCGCCGCGATTCTGTTCGTCACGCTGCGCCGGCCGCGCGATGTCGCGCTGGTGCTGGCGCCGCTGGTGCTGTCCGCGCTGCTGACGCTGCTGGTGGCGGTGGTGCTGCCGTTGCCGTTGAACTTCGCCAACATCGTCGCCCTGCCGCTGCTGCTGGGGGTCGGCGTTTCCTTCAACATCTACTTCGTGATGAACTGGCGCGCCGGGCTGGGCAATCCGCTGGGTTCCGCCACCGCGCGCGCCATCGTGTTTTCCGCCCTGACCACCGGTTCCGCCTTCGGCTCGCTGGCGCTGTCCCGCCATCCCGGCACCGCCAGCATGGGGGCGCTGCTGCTGATCAGCCTGGGCTGCACCCTGCTCGCCAGCCTTGTGTTCATCCCGGCGTTGCTGGCGGCCCTGCGGCGATCCGAATCGTAATCCCGATGCGATGACCTGCGACAGAATCGCAGTCGGGTGCGATTCGAACCGATTCGGAATGAATCGGGAACGACCGGATGACAATGCGTTCATTTCCGAGAAGCGGTAGCTGTTTGGAGTCACGCTCCATTGCATGAGATTGCGGCCGCTCGATGCCGTGTCGTGGAAGCAACACCGATCGCAGCCGGCGGTTATTTGGTGTGTCGAATGTGACAATCGATCCATATCTGGTGGACGGCGGCACAATCCTGACTATAATCGGGATTCTTGCGGAATTGACGCCAGGGAGGCAAGCCGTGCTCGACGCAGTCCAAATGCCAGGTCGCCATCAGGTCCGAATCGACCGGTCGAGGGATGCGCTGCTCACCGATTTCGGCCGAGCGACTCTGACCGATCGGTATTTGATGCCGGGCGAGGATTTTCAGGATTTGTTTGCGCGGGTTGCTTCGTACTACGGCGACGACGCCGCCCATGCGCAGCGGCTGTACGATTACATGAGCAAGATGTGGTTCATGCCGGCGACTCCGGTGCTGTCCAACGGCGGCACCCAGCGCGGTCTGCCGATCTCCTGCTTTTTGAACGAGGCATCGGACAGCCTCGATGGCATCGTCGGCCTGTGGAACGAAAACGTGTGGCTGGCGTCGAAAGGCGGCGGCATCGGCTCCTATTGGGGCAACCTGCGCTCGATCGGCGAAAAAGTCGGCGCGGTGGGCAAGACCTCGGGCGTCATTCCGTTCATCCGGGTGATGGATTCGCTGACCCTGGCGATCTCCCAAGGCTCCCTCCGGCGCGGTTCGGCGGCGGTCTATTTGCCGGTTTGGCACCCCGAGATCGAAGAATTCGTCGAAATCCGCCGCCCGACCGGTGGCGACCCCAATCGCAAGGCATTGAACCTGCACCACGGCATTCTGATCCCCGACGCGTTCATGCGCGCGGTCGAAGCCGATGAGCCGTGGGCGCTGCTGTCGCCGAAGGACAGCGCGGTGGTGCGATCGATCTCGGCTCGCGCGCTGTGGGTTCGCATCCTGACCGCCCGCATCGAAACCGGCGAGCCGTACCTGATCTTCTCCGACCACGTGAACAACGCTCGGCCCGAACACCACAAGCTGGCCGGGCTGGAGGTGAAGACATCCAACCTGTGCAGCGAGATCACCCTACCCACCGGTAGGGACCAGCACGGCAAGGATCGCACGGCGGTCTGCTGCCTCGCGTCGCTGAACCTGGAGAACTGGTTCGCGTGGGAGGATCGCCCGATCGTCATCGAAGACATCATGCGTTTCCTGGACAACGTGTTGCAGGATTTCATCGACCGCGCCCCGGATGGCATGGAAAAGGCCCGCTATTCCGCCATGCGGGAACGGTCGGTGGGCTTGGGCGTGATGGGTTTCCACGGCTTCCTGCAAGCGCAGATGGTCCCCTGGGAAAGCGTCGTGGCGAAGTCCTGGAACAAGAAGATGTTCCGCCACATCCGTGCCCAGGCCGACGCCGCGTCCGTCATGCTGGCCGAGGAAAAGGGCGCCTGCCCCGATGCCGCCGAATACGGCGTGATGGAGCGGTTTTCCAACAAGATGTCGCTGGCGCCGACCGCGTCGATCTCGATCATTGCCGGCAATGCGTCCCCAGGGATCGAGCCGATCGCCGCCAACGTGTTCCTGCAAAAAACCCTCTCCGGCAGTTTTTCGGTCCGGAACCGGCACTTGCAGGTGTTGCTGGCCGAACGCGGGCAGGACACGGACGAGGTGTGGTCGTCCATCACCACCCGCAAAGGCAGCGTGCAACAACTGGATTTCCTGACCCAGCATGAGAAAGACGTGTTCAAGACCGCGTTCGAGCTGGATCAGCGCTGGATCGTCGAACATGCCGCCGATCGCGCCGGCTTCATCTGCCAGAGCCAGTCCGTCAACGTGTTCCTGCCGGCCAACGTCCACAAGCGCGACCTGCACCAAATCCACTACATGGCATGGAAGCGCGGGGTGAAATCGCTGTACTACTGCCGCAGCCTGTCGATCGCCCGCGCCGATACCGTGAGCGACGCGGCCGTGGCGCCGGAGGCGTTTACCGGAATTCTCGCGCCCCAGATCCCGGCCAATGACAGGCAGATGCCGCTCCCGCTGGTTGTCGGCGCGATGCCGGGGAACCCGAACGACTACGACGAATGCCTCGCCTGCCAGTAGGTCGGCAAGCGGCCCGGAAACGTTCGGACGAATCCGGGCCGAAAGCGCGTTACCGGGTCATCATCACCGGCAGGTTCGAATATTCCAGCACGTGCCGGGTCACGCCGCCCAGGATCAACTGGCGCAGGCGGGAGTGCGAATAGGCCCCCATCGACAGCAGATCGCAGCCGAATTCCATCGCCGCCGCCAGCAAACCGGCGCCGACCGAACTACCGACCGGGCGGAAGATCGTCACATCCGCTTTGACGCCGTGCAGGGCCAGATAGGCGGCGAGGTCGGGGGCGCCGGGGCCGCGCCGCTGGTAGCCCTCGGCCGAGAGGATGCGCACCGCTTCGGCTTGTTGCATCCACGGCAGCGCTGCCAAGGCCGAGGCCGCCGATTCCGCCGTGCCGTTCCATGCCAAGCACACCCGGCTGCCGATCGATTTCGGCGCCACCTGCGGCGATATCAGCACCGGCCGCCCGGAATCGAACAGCACCGCATGCAGCGCGTCCGACGACGACACATCTTCCCCGGCGTCGGGGTGCGGCACCACGGTCAGATCGGCCAGACGGGCCTGCTGGGCGACGATATCTTCCTCCCGCCCGGTGACGGATGCGAAGCTGGCCGTCGCCTGTTCCGAGCCGGCATGCGCTTCCGACACCACGACTTCCTGGCGTGCCACAAAACGTTCGAACATGGAGCGAACGGCGTGGGCGCGTTCGCCGCTTTCCTTCTCGGTCGCGGACATCATTTCCTCGATCATCGCGCCGGACAGGCCTTCGCCGGCCAGGGGGGCGACGTCGCGGCTGTCGACGCGGACATGCAGGGCGGTCACGTGCGCATTGAAGCGCCGCGCGATCATGAGCGAGGTCGTCAAAGCGGCTTCTCCGGCGGCGGTGCCGGTGAGGGGCAGCAGCAGCTTACGGATGGGCATGGTCGGCTCCTTCCTTATCGGGTCTTCCCAGAACGCGGGTCTGGTTTGCGCTTCTAGCACGTCTCCAGCGCGAGCGGGAGCGAATTCAGCACCGCAGCCCGCGCTGCCACCGCATCGGACGCGTCGACCGGCGTCCAGTCAAGGGGGCCGGGATCGTGTGGCGCCGCCGCACGCAGCACGGCGACGGTGGCATCGGACGCGTCCCCGGTGCGCGCCGCAACCCGCTGTTCCAGCGTTCGCATCGGCGCTTGCAGCCAGAATCCATGGAACGCCACCCCGGCCCGCCGCGCGGAGTCCTGTATGGCAATGCGGTGTTGCAGGTTCAGGAACGTGGCATCCGCGACAACCGCCTGACCGCTGGCGGCGGCAAGCTGCGCGTGCTCCGTCAGAGTGTCGAAGACAAGCCGGCTGGCATCCGAGCGGTAGGCATCGGGCGGCAGCCGCTCCTCCGGCGCCACGCCGAATAGCCGCTTCCGTATCTCATCGCTCCGCAGCACCACCGCCCCCGGTGCTCGGCCCCACCCAGGCGCCAGCGCGCGGGCCAAGGTCGATTTCCCGGTGCCGGGCAATCCGCCGATCGCCACCACCATCGCGCCCACCGGCCGCAGATAGCCAAGCGCTGCGGCCAGATAGGCTTGCCCGACCGCCGGCTTGCCGCTGCGCGCGGCGACATGGGCGCGCACCAAGGCCCGCAGCGACAGGAAGGCCGGCAGCCCCCGCACCAGCGCAATATCGCCGGTACGCGCGAGGTAACGGTTCAACGTCCGATTCGCGGCGGGACGCCCGACCCGCTGTTCCAGATCCATCAGGAGAAACGCCAGATCGTAGCCGAGGTCGATGGTTGCCAAAGCCTCATCGAACTCCAGCGCATCGAACGGCACCGGCCGGCCCTGCCACTGGCAGAGATTGCCCAGATGCAAATCGCCATGCGCCCGCCGCACGAAGCCCGCCTGCGCCCGCTCGGCCAGCCAAAGCGCGAGGTCGCGCAGCCTGCGATCGATCGCCCCCGCCCAATCGGCAACGTCCTGCGCCGGCAGCCCCGCATCGATGGCAGCCCGAGCATTGCCGGCGGCAACGGCGACCATGGGGGAGGGCGTGGGTAGGGGCGCACCGGGGATCGGCAGCGCTCGGTGGTAGGCGGCGATCGCATCGGCGATGGCGTCGAGCAACGGCGGGTCGAGCCGGCCGCTATTCGCCATCGTGTCCAGGAAATCGGCCGCCGGCACGCGCGCCATGCGCAGCACCCAATCGATCGGCGCCCCATCGCCGCCCATCGCCCCATCGCCGCCCAGCGCCCCATCGCCGCCCAGCGCCCCATCGCCGCCCAGCGCCCCATCGCCGCCCAGCGCCAGCGTGCCGTCGGGGCGGCGGACCACCGGCACGACATCGCGATACAGGCCCGGCGCGGCCGCTGCGTTCAGGGCCAGTTCCCGCAGGCAGAACCGGTGCCGGTCCTCGATCGCGGAAAAATCCAGAAACGACAGCCGCACCGCCTTTTTCAGCTTCCAAACGGTATCGTGGCCCAGGAACACCAACGAAATATGGGTCTCGACCGGCGCCGCCCCCGCGAGGCTGCGGAGGAACGCGATCGTCGCGGCCTGACCGGCGGCCGGCGGGTCGCAGCCTTGGGAGCCGCCGCCGGCCGCCGGCTTCACGGAAACAGCTTGCCGGTCGTCCAGCCGCCGCCGGGGGCGGGTTGGTAGATCGTGCGATCGTGCAGGCGGAATTCCATGTTCTGCCAGAACTCGAAATACGACGGGACGACCCGGTAGCCCGACCAATGCGGCGGGCGGGGAATCGCCTCCCCCGGATACCGCGCATCGTACTCCGCCAGTCGCCGTTCCAATTCCGCTCGGCTTGCCAAGGGGCGGGACTGGTCGGACGCCCAGGCGCCCAATCGCGATACCCGAGGCCGGCTTGCGTAATAGGCATCGGCTTCGGCATCGGTCACATGTTCGACCGTGCCCTCGATGCGAATTTGGCGACCCAGCGACTTCCAGAAGAAAAGGAGGAATATGTTGGCGTTGGCGGCGAGTTCGCCGGCCTTGCGGCTTTCCTTATTGGTATAGAACACGAAGCCACGGGGATCGGTACCTTTCAGCAAGATGGTGCGCGCCGAGGGTTTGCCGTCCGGCGTTGTCGTCACCACCGTCATGGCGTTGGGGTCGGCCGGTTCGCTGGCCTCGGCGTCCGTCATCCAGGCATGGAAGTGGGCGAAGGGATCGGTCATGGCGTTTTCGGTCCATAAATGGGGCAAAGGGCGTCGGCAACATGGCGCCGGAGGGGCAGAAGGTGAAGCACCCCCTTGCCCGGATACGGGCCGTTGTGTCACCACAACGCTTAAACGACGACGCAAACCCCGCAACTTCATTGAGGTAGATCATGCCCGATAGCGCCGCCGCACCGTTGCCCACCCAGGGCACGCTGATGAAAGGCAAGCGGGGACTCATCATGGGGGTGGCGAACGACCATTCCCTCGGCTGGGGCATCGCCGCCGCCTGTGCCGCGCAGGGGGCCGAACTGGCCTTCACCTACCAGGGCGACGCGCTGGGCCGGCGGGTCAAACCGCTGGCGGCCTCGATCGGCTCCGACCTGGTATTCCCCTGCGACGTCGCCGACGACGCCAGCATCGATGCAGCGTTCGAAATGCTGCGCGGCCGCTGGGACGGGCTGGATTTTCTGGTCCATGCCATCGGTTACGCCGACAAAGCCTATCTGCGGGGCCGCTACCTCGATACCCCGCGCGCCGCTTTCCTGCAGGCCATGGATATCTCCTGCTACTCGTTCACCGCCGTGTCGGCCCGCGCGGTGCCGATGATGCGGCCCGGCGGCAGCTTGCTCACGCTCAGCTATCTCGGCGCCGAACGGGTGGTGCCGCATTACAACGTCATGGGCGTGGCGAAGGCCGCGTTGGAGGCATCGGTCCGCTACCTCGCCGCCGATCTCGGCGATGCCGGTATCCGGGTGAACGGCATCAGCGCCGGCCCGATCAAGACGCTCGCGGCCTCCGGCATCGGCGATTTCCGCTATATCCTGCGGTGGAATCAGCTCAATTCCCCGATGCGCCGCAACGTCACGATCGAAGAAGTGGGCGGCGCCGGGGTCTATCTGCTGTCCGACCTGTCGCGCGGCGTCACCGGGGAAGTGCATCACGTCGATTGCGGCTATCACACCGTCGGCATGAAACACCCCGACGCCCCGGATATCGCGACGGCAGGACACGAATGAGCCATAACAGTTTCGGGCACCTGTTCCGCGTTACCACCTGGGGTGAGAGCCACGGCCCAGCGATCGGCTGCGTGGTCGATGGCTGCCCCCCGCGCCTGCCGCTGACCGTCGCCGATATCCAGCCCTGGCTGGACCGCCGCCGCCCCGGCCAGTCCAAATTCACCACCCAGCGGCAGGAGCCCGACCAGGTCGCCATCCTGTCCGGCGTGTTCGAAGGTGCCACGACCGGCACCCCGATTGCCCTGGGCATCGACAATGTCGATCAACGCTCCCGCGATTATTCGGCGATCGCCACGCAGTATCGGCCCGGCCATGCCGATCTGGCCTACGATTTGAAATACGGCATTCGCGACTATCGCGGCGGCGGCCGGTCCTCGGCCCGCGAAACCGCCATGCGGGTGGCCGCCGGGGCCGTTGCGCGACAGGTCCTCGGCGCCGGCGTCCGCATCCGCGGGGCCTTGGTGCAAATGGGGCCGCACAAGATCGATCGCGCCCGCTGGGATTGGGCGGCGTTGGACGACAACCCCTTCTTCTGCCCCGATCCCGTCGCCGCTGCGGTGTGGGAGGATTATCTCGGCGCGGTGCGCAAATCCGGTTCCTCGGTCGGTGCGGTCATCGAAGTCGTGGCCGAGGGTGTGCAGCCGGGATTGGGCGCCCCGATCTACGGCAAGCTGGACGCCGAGTTGGCGGGCGCGCTGATGTCGATCAATGCGGTGAAGGGGGTCGAAATCGGCGACGGTTTCGCGGCCGCCTGCCTGACGGGCGAAGACAACGCCGACCAGATGCGGATGCAGGATGGCTTGGTCGCTTTCGGTTCCAACCATGCCGGCGGCATCCTCGGCGGTATTTCCACCGGCCAGCCGATCGTCGCCCGTTTCGCGGTCAAGCCCACCAGTTCCATCCTCACGCCGCGCCATTCAGTCGATCGGGCCGGGCAGGACGTCGATGTCAGCACCAAGGGGCGGCACGATCCCTGCGTGGGGATACGAGCCGTCCCGGTGGGGGAGGCGATGGTGGCCTGCGTGCTGGCCGATCACCTTCTGCGTCACCGCGCCCAGAACCCCGACGCGCCCATCGTTGCTCGTCTGCCACGGAATTGACCGACGCCCCCATCTTCGCGCCACCCGGTCCCATGCTATAAGGGCCGGGATGGATCAGAATCGCACCCAAGGCTTCCCCTGCCCGCGTTCGGCTTTCGGCCGCATCGCCCTGGCTTTTGTCGTGTTGCTGCCGTTGTTGGGCGGTTGCGGCGACTCCAAGGACGAAGACGCGTCCAACGTCCCGGTCGCCCCGGTCGAGGATATGTATAACAACGGCCTGGACGCGCTGAACGGCCGGCGGTTCGCCACAGCCGAGGAACAATTCGCCGGCATCCAGACCAACTATCCCTACGCAAGCTGGGCGGTGAACGCGCAGTTGATGCAGGGTTACACCCAGTACCAGCGCAATCACTATACCGACGCGATCGGCACCCTCGACCGGTTCATCCAGTTGCATCCGGCGCATCGCGATGCCGCCTATGCCTATTATCTGCGGGCACTGTCCTATTACGAGCAGATCGCCGACATCCAGCGCGACCAGAATGGCACCGAACAGGCGATGAATGCGCTGCGCGACGTCGTGAACCGCTTCCCGGAATCGCCCTACGCCCGCGATGCCAAGCTGAAAATCGACCTGTGCATCGACCATCTCGCCGGCAAGGAGATGGAGGTCGGGCGCTGGTACCAAAAGCAGCATCTGTATCAAGCCGCTTTGGGTCGCTTCCAGAAGGTCGTGG
>JANXMB010000141.1 GCA_025354865.1 Acetobacteraceae bacterium
GCACCCCGGTCTGCCGGCCGACGCGAAGCCCGAGGATACCGCCAAGCGTGCGCTGGACACCATCGCCAAACGGCAAGGGGCGCCATTCCTGCTGGTGTTCGACAACGCGGAATCGCCGGCGCTGGTGGCGGGGTTCGTGCCAGAGCGCGGGGCGGCGATCCTGACGACATCCCGCGCGCCGGGGTGGGATGCGATGGCGGCGCCGGTGCCGATCGCGCCCTTGCCGGCGAAGGAGGCGACCGATCTGCTGCTGGACCGCAGCGGTCGCACCGACCGGGCGGGGGCGGCGGCGCTGGCCGAGGCGCTGGGGTATCTGCCGATGGCACTGAATCAGGCCGGGGCGTATATCCGCCGGGCGGCGATCGGGTTCGACGCGTATTCGGAACGGATCGAGGCGCTTCTGGCGGCGCCGCCGATCGATTCGGACTATCCGGTGAGCGTCGCCGCCACCTTCGCCTTGGCGATCGATGCGCTTCCCGATGCCGAGCCGGTGCTGGGGGTGTTCTGCTGGGTGGACCCCGATGCGATTCCGCGCGCGCTGGCGGCGGCAGCCGAGCCGGATACGCAACGACAGGATGTGGCGATCGTGGCGCTGACGGGGGCATCGCTGTTGATCCCCGCCGGGGACACGGCGTGCGGACCGGCGCTGTCGATGCACCGGCTGGTGCAGATGACGATGCGGGCGCGGCTGGCGGCGCGGGGGGGGGCCGAGGCGTCCCGGGCAGTGGCCTTGGGGGCGCTGACGGCGGCATTTCCCTATGCGTTCAAGGATCCTGCCCTGTGGCCCCGGTGCCGGGCGCTGATGCCGCATGTCCGGGCGGTCGACGCGCATCTGGGCGACGCGCTATCGGCCGAGCTTGGGGTTTTGCTCGATCGCGCCGCCAGTTTCCTGCAGGGCAGCGGTGCTGCGCGGGAGGCTGCACCGCTGTATCGGGACACCTTGGCGGCCCGCGAGCGGGTGCTGGGCGCGGAGCATCCGGATACGCTTGGCAGCCGGAACAACCTCGCGTCCTGTCTCCAGGCGATGGGCGATCTCGCGGCGGCGGAATTGCTGTTTCGGCAGGCGCTGGCGGGGGCGGAGCGGGTGCTCGGGGTGGACCATCCGAAGACGGTGAGTATCCGGCGCAACGTGGCGGCGGTGACGCGGGCGCGGATGCCGTAGTGGAAGCGGTGGCGGCGGTCGGGCGGGTAAGGGGGCGCGGACTTCGGGGCGGGCCGCGCGGGCCGGCTGGGCGGTGGCGCGGTCCTTGACTCCGGGGCGACGGATCGCGCATAAGCCGCCGCATCCGGATCGGCACTGCCGCCCCGGTCCCCGCCGTATGCGGGGGCTCCGCCGCTCCGCGAGGGTTCGCGCAGCGGCGTAATTTGCGTTGTGGTAAGGGATTGTATCGGTGTTCGAAGCGTTATCGGACAAGCTATCGGGGGTGTTCGACAAGCTGCGCCGCCGTGGCGCGCTGACCGAAGCCGACGTGGGCGAGGCCCTGCGGGAGGTGCGGCTGGCGTTGCTCGACGCCGACGTGGCCCTGCCGGTGGTGCGCGACTTCATCCTGCGGGTGCGCGAACGCGCCGTCGGGGCCGAGGTTCTGTCGTCGGTGACCCCCGGCCAGCAGGTCGTCAAGATCGTCAACGATGTCCTGATCGAAGCCCTGGGCGGCGAGGGTGCCGTCCCCATCAACCTGAATGCACCGGCCCCCATTCCCATTCTGATGGTTGGGTTGCAGGGTTCCGGCAAGACCACCACGGCGGGCAAGCTGGCGCTGCGCTTCCGCGAACGCCTGAAGAAGAAGGTGCTGCTCGCCAGCCTCGACACCCAGCGCCCGGCCGCGCAGTTGCAGTTGCAGCAACTGGCCGAACAGGCCCAGGTCGTCGGGCTGCCGATCGTCGCGGGCCAGACCCCGGTGCAGATTGCGCTGCGGGCGATGGATACTGCGCGGCGCGAAGGTTTCGACATCGTCGTGCTCGATACCGCCGGTCGGCTGGCGATCGACGAAGACCTGATGAACGAGGTCAAGCAGATCCGAGCGGCGACGAACCCGGCGGAAACGCTGTTGGTGGTCGATGCGATGACCGGCCAGGACGCGGTTGTCACCGCCAAGTCGTTCAACGACGCGGTCGGCGTGACCGGCATCGTCATGACCCGCATGGACGGCGATGCCCGAGGCGGCGCGGCGCTGTCGATGCGCTTCGTGACCGGCGCCCCGATCAAGCTGATCGGCGTCGGCGAAAAACAGGACGCGCTGGAGGAGTTCCACCCCGAACGCGTGGCCGGCCGCATCCTCGGCATGGGCGATATCGTCGGGTTGGTCGAAAAGGTCAGCGAAACGATCGACCAGGCGGAGGCGGAGAAACTCGCCAAGCGCATGACGTCGGGCAAGTTCGATCTGGACGATATGGCCGCGCAACTCGCTCAGATCGGCAAGATGGGCAGCCTGTCCGGCATCCTTGGGATGCTGCCGGGCGTCGGCAAGATCAAGGATCAACTGGCCAACGCCAATATCGACAACAAAATGCTGAAACGTCAGGCGGCGATCATTTCGTCCATGACGAAGAAAGAACGTCGCATGCCCGACATCATCAAAGCGAGCCGTAAGAAGCGGATCGCCGCAGGGTCGGGGGTCACGGTACAGGATGTCAACAAGCTGCTGAAACAGTTCGACGACATGACCACCATGATGAAACGCATGAACAAGCTCGGCCAAAAAGGCCTGATGCGGCAGGGACTCGGTGCCCTGATGCCTCAGCGTCAAATGCCGGGCAACCGTCGTCCATTCTGAAGATAAACCAAGGAGTATCGTTTACATGGGTCTCAAGATCCGGTTGGCACGTGCCGGCGCTAAGAAGCGCCCCTACTACCACATCGTCGTGGCCGACAGCCGCAGCCCGCGCGACGGCCGCTTCATCGAGCGTGTCGGCAGCTACAACCCGATGCTGCCCGCCGAACACGCCGATCGCGTGCGTCTGGTGCCGGAGCGGATTTCGCATTGGATCGAAAACGGCGCCGTTGCCACCGATCGCGTCGCCCGCTTCCTGGGCAAGGCGGAACTGATCCCCATGCCGAAGTGGAACGATCAGCCGCACCAGTCCGCGCCGAAGAAAAAGGCGCAGGAACGGGCCAAGGAAGCCGCCGCACGAGCCGGCGCCTAATCTGCGGATATGTCGGACTCTCGCATCCTTATGGCCACGATCGGCCGGCCGCACGGTGTCAGCGGCCGGATCCACGTGACCTGCCACACGGCGGATCCCGCCGGCCTGACCGCGTACGGACCTTTGTCCGACGCGAACGGCCGGCAGTACCGGCTGCGCTGGTGCCATGACGGCGTGGCGGAGATTTCGACCCTGATCGACGGCGTGGCGGAACGCATCCGCAACCGCAGCGCCGTGGAAAAACTGACCAACGTCGACCTGTTCGTCGACCGTCAGGCATTGCCCCCGCCGGACGAGGAAGAATTCTACCTCGCCGATCTCGTCGGGCTGACGGCGGTCGATACCGATGGCAAAGCGTTGGGCACCGTGATCGTGGTGCACGATTACGGCGCCGGCACCAGCCTGGAAATCGCCGGTGAGCAGCCGACGATCCTGCCGTTCACCCAGGCCTGCGTGCCGGAAATCGACATCGCCGCCGGCCGTTTGGTCGTCGTACTGCCGATCGAAGTCCCGGTCATCGCGGAGCACGCGGAATGACCTGGCGCGCCTCCGTCCTCACGCTGTTCCCCGATATGTTTCCCGGTCCGCTCGGCCAGTCGCTGGCCGGACGGGCGCTTCAGGAAACGATCTGGTCGCTGGATGTCGCCGATATCCGCAATTTCGGCATCGGCAAGCACCGGAAGGTGGACGACACCCCATTCGGGGGCGGGGCCGGTATGGTCATGCGCGCCGATGTGGTGGATGCCGCCGTGGCTTCCGTCGCCGACGGCCGGCCGATCGTTTACCCAACCCCGCGCGGGCGTCGGTTTACCCAGGCCGATGCACAGCGTTTCGCCGCCGGCAACGGGATCGTTCTGGTGTGCGGGCGCTACGAAGGACTCGATCAACGAGCGATCGAAGCCCGATCGATGGAGGAAGTCAGCATCGGCGACTACGTCCTGTCGGGCGGTGAGCTTGCGGCGCTGGTGCTGTTGGACTCGGTTGTGCGGCTGCTGCCCGGCGTTATGGGGGCGGCCGAAAGCGCCGAGGAGGAAAGCTTCTCCGCCGGGTTGCTGGAATATCCGCATTTCACGCGGCCGGCCGAATGGGCCGGCAGAACCGTGCCGGACGTGCTGCTGTCCGGCAATCACGCCGCCGTCGCCGCATGGCGGCAGGCGGAGTCCGAACAAATCACCATGCAGCGCCGCCCCGATCTGTGGGCGGCGCGCCCTAGCAACTTGTAAAGGAAACCACGCGATGAATATCGTTCAACAGTTCGAAGCCGAACAGATGGCCAAGCTGACCGCCACCCGCGCGGTGCCGGAATTCGGTGCCGGCGACACCGTGCGCGTGTCGGTGAAAGTGGTCGAGGGCGAGCGGTCCCGTATCCAGGCCTTCGAAGGCGTGTGCATCGCGCGGTCGAACAAAGGCCTGAACAGCAACTTCACCATCCGCAAGATCAGCTACGGCGAGGGCGTCGAACGGGTGTTCCCGCTGTACGCGCCGACGATCGCGGAAATCCACGTGGTGCGCCGCGGCGATGTCCGCCGTGCGAAGCTGTATTACCTGCGCGGCCGCAGTGGCAAGTCCGCCCGCATCGCCGAGAAGGCGCGTACGGTGGTGACCGAAACCGCCGCCCCGGCCGCCCCGGCCGCCGCAGCCGAACCGACCGCGTAATACCGAACAAACCGTCGGAATTCTGCCTCGAACAGACTTCCGACGGGCGTTTCTACGCCGCGAAGGGGGCGAGCAGGACGCGAACGTCCGCTAGGCTCTCCAGGCGACCGATGGCGTCCAGCGTGGCGTCCACGTCGGCTGCTGCCAGCGGGCGCACCGCGTTGCCGGCGCAATCCCTGAACTTCGCTGCAAACTGCGCATCGCTCAGCGGGTTGCTCGGCGCCCCGAACGGCGTGCCCGTTTCGATCGTCGTGCTGCGGCCATCGATGTGCCGCACCTCGATCCGGGCCCAATCCCTGGCGGCGGCTTGTCGGGCAATGCCGGCGATGCGATCCGACAACGCCAGCACGGCGTCCGAACCCAGGCTGTCTACCTCCGCAATGCCGACGCGGCCGTGCACCAGGGCGGTCGCGACGAGGAACGGGCGAGCGAACTGCGCCTCCACCACCTGGGTCGGACGGCGGACGACGGGGGCGGCATCGATCGAATCGGCTTCGATCGCGACCGAATGGATGTCCGCCGCCCCGGAGATGCCCAGGCGCTGCCGAGCGGCGAGGGCGGCGTCGATTGCGCTGTGCAAGGGGCGGCCGCAGGGGTAGGGCTTGTAGCTCAATTCCTCCCCGGCATAGACGGACCCCAGATCTTTCGTCAGCAACGACGCGTCGTGCCCGTTCGGTTGGTACAGCTCCAGGAAGCCGTATTTGCCGTTGAAGATATTATGCGCCCCGGTGAACCCGGTTTTGCCCAGCACGGCGGAGAACACGCCCGCGCTCGCCGCCTGACCGGCCTGCATCCGCTTGGTCAGCGACCCATCCAGAATGCACTGCCGGTTGCCCGCCGCATGGCTGAACGCAATCCCGAACGCGTGCAGCATCTGCTCGGCCGACAACCCCATCAGTTTGCCGACCGCCGCCGTGGCGCCGAATACGCCGATCGTGGCGGTGCGGTGCCAACCCCGGTCCAGCGTGGAGGCAAACGCGATCCGGCACGACACATCGAGCCCCAGTGCGGTGGCAAGCAGCATGTCGCGCCCGGATACGCCGCCCAGCATGTCCGCTGCGGCCAGCACTGCGCCCAGCACCGACACGCCGGGATGGATGGACCCGCCTGTGTCCAACGTGTCGTCGAAATCCAGCGCGTGCCCCATGCTGGCGTTCAGCAGCGCGGCTTGCGGGGCCGGCAGCGACAAGCCGCGCAGCAGGACCCGGCTTTCCGCCCGCCCGCCCCAGTAGCCGATGGTGCTGCACAGCGCGTCGATGCCGGGCGATCCGCTGCCGCCCAACATGCAGCCGAATGTGTCGAGGATATCGCGCCGGGCGGACTCGACGGTGGAAGCGGGCAGGTCGGCGAACGATGTGCGCTGGACGTGTTGGGCCAGCGGCCAGGCGGGATCGGCGGTCATCGGTGGGTGTTCCTGGATGTGCGGCTGCGATGTTCTGGGTTATGAACGCCGCCGACAAGTCCTGACCGAGGGGAACCGCCATGAAATCCACACCCAAGCGTCTGGGTGCGCTGTTGCCCGTTGCGCTATTGCTGGCCGGGCCGATATGCGCCACTCCGGCGATGGCGCGTATTGTCGGGGTGCGCATCGATACGGTGGAACCCTTTGCCGGCGGGCAAAATTTCGGTGCAACCGGGGCCTACGAACGGGCGATCGGTGTTGCCAAAGGGGAGTTGGACCCCGCCGATCCGCGCAACGCCGGCATCGTCGGTCTGGCGCAGGCGCCGCGTAATGCCGCCGGCAAGGTCGAATACGAGACCGATCTGTTCCTGCTGCGCCCGGTCGATCCGACCAAGGGCAACCGGCATTTGTTGTTCGACATCCTCAATCGGGGCAACAAGGTGGTCTCCAATCGGATGAACACCACGACGCCGAAGGACGATTCCAACGATCCCTCGGCCCCGGCGCACGCGGGCGATGGGTTTCTGTTTCGGCGTGGCTATACGATCGCCTGGGCCGGATGGGACCCCGACGCCCCCCGCACCAACCACGGCATGACGCTGCGCATTCCGGCCTTGCCGAATGTGGAGCAGGATATCCGCGACGAATTCGTCTCCGGCACACGCGGCGCCCCGATGACGCGGTTTCGCCTCAGCTACGCGGCGGTGTCCACGGACCAAAGCCGCGCAACCTTGACGTGGAAGGTGCGGCAGGGCGATGCGGCGGAGGCGGTGCCCTCGGCCCAATGGACGTTCGAGGACGATCGCACCGTCGTTCTCCGGCCCGAGGGCACGGCGCCCGCTTTCGGGGTCGTCTACGAACTGACCTACAAGGCGCACGCCCCCTGGGTTAGCGGCATCGGGTTTGCGGCGCAGCGCGACGTTGCGGCGTTTCTGCGGTCCGGGGCGAAAGCCTCGCCCGCCGGGCGGATCGACGCGGCAATCGTGTTCGGCGTGTCGCAGAGCGGGCGTTTCATCCGCGATTTCATCAAGTTCGGCTTCAACCGGGACGAGGCCGGGCACAAGGTGTTCGATGGCGCGCTGTCGCACATCGCCGGGATCGGTGGCGTGTTCCTGAATGCGCCGTTCGCCCAGCCGTTTCGCACCCGCACGCAGCACGAAGACCATGCGATGCCGGAAAACGCCTTCCCGTTTTCGGCTGCGGCGTCGCGCGATCCGGTCTCTGGTCGGACCGGTGCGCTGCTGCGCAACGATCGCTTCGATCCGCTGACCATCGAGACCAACACCGATGCCGAATACTGGCAGAAGGGTGCCTCCCTGCTCGGCACCGACCCCGAGGGGAAGCGCGACCTGCCGTTGCCGGCCAACACGCGGCTGTTCTTGATTGCCGGCAGCCAGCACACCGGGCGCTATGGCGCAACCGACGCGCCGGGTCCTTGCGTCAATCTGCGCAATCCGCACGACCCCTACCCGGCGTTGCGCGCGCTGTTGGTGGCGCTCGATACTTGGGTGACGACGGGGCGGCCGGCGCCGAACAGCCGGATTCCGCGCATCGCCGATGGCACGTTGGTCGCGGCGGATCGGCTGCGGTTTCCGACCCTGCCGGGCTTCGTCCGAGCAACCGCGCCGAACGGGGTGGATCCGGTCGAGGATTGGGTGCATCCGTCGCGATCGCCGTCCCCCTATGTCGCGCTGGTGCCGGCGGTGGATGCCGACGGCAACGACCGCGCCGGCCTGAAACTGCCGGATGTCGCGGCACCCTGGGGGACGCACACCGGCTTCAACCTGTATAAAGCGGCGCCCCTGGCCGGCGAGATGTGCGATCGGGACGGCAGCTACCTGAAGTTCCCGCTGGAAAAGACCGATGGCGACCCGCGCCGATCTCTGCGGGAGCGTTACGCCACCCCCGCCCGCCGCGCGGCGCAGGTCCAGGTTGCGGCGCAGGCTTTGGTTGCGGACCGTCTGCTGCTGCAAGAAGACGCGGATCGTTATGTGGCGGAGGCCAAGGCCGCCGTCTGGAAGGACTGATCCAGGCACCGGTCGGCCGCGTCGAAATGGGGCCGGCCGGTGTCATCGTTTATCCTCTTGTATTCGCCCGGTTCCTGCGACGATGCTTGCGTCGTTCGCAAAGGGGCCTCCGCGCTTCGGCCCTCCGTCGCGGCACCCGCGCTGCAAGGGAAGTCCCATGGCGAAAATTATTCCTGTTCCCATCTTCGACTGCGTGGTGTTCGGCGCCACCGGCGACCTGACACTTCGGAAGCTGCTGCCGGCGCTGTATTACCGATATCGCGACGGCCAGATGCCGGCCGGCGCCCGCATCGTCGGCGCGGCGCGGTCGGTCTTGTCGGACGACGGTTACCGGGAAAAGGCGCGGCAGGCGTTGGAAGAACACGTGCTGCCGGACGACCTCGACCCGGCTATGCTGCAACGGTTCCTCGGCTGCGTGCATTACGTGGCCATCGATGCCGCGTCCGACGGGGCCGACTGGTCCGGTCTTCGCCTATTGCTCGACCCCGCTCGGGTCCGCGTCTTCTATCTGGCGACCGCGCCCTATCTTTACGGCTCGATCTGCCGGAACCTCGCGGCGGCGAAGCTGGTGACGCAGCAATCGCGGGTGGTGCTGGAAAAGCCGATCGGGCGCGATCTGGCGTCCGCCAAGGAGATCAACGACAGCGTTGGCGCGGTCTTCGCCGAGGCGCAGACCTACCGGATCGACCATTTCCTGGGCAAGGAAACGGTGCAAAACCTGCTGGCGTTGCGCTTCGCCAACACGATCTTCGAACGGCTCTGGACGTCCGACGCGATCGACCATGTGCAGATCACCGTGGCGGAGACGGTCGGGGTGGAGGGCCGGGCCGGCTACTACGATACATCCGGCGCGCTGCGCGACATGCTGCAAAACCACCTGCTGCAATTGCTCTGCCTGATCGCGATGGAGCCCCCGGTCAGCCTGGATGCCGATCGGGTGCGCGACGAGAAGCTGAAGGTGCTGCGCGCTTTGGCGCCAATCCCGGCGCATCGGATCGCCGCCTGCACGGTGCGTGGCCAGTACGGCGCCGGGGCGGTGAACGGCCAGCCGGTCGGCGCCTATCTCGCGGACCTCGGCGCCAGCGAGCCGAGCGGAACCGAGACCTTTGTGGCGCTGAAGGCGGAATTGCAGACGTGGCGTTGGGCGAATGTGCCGTTCTATCTGCGCACCGGCAAACGCATGCCGCGCAAGGTGTCGGAAATCGTGGTGCAGTTCAAAGATCGGCCGTTTTCGTTGTTTCCGGCCTCGGCCGGGGCGCGACAGCCGAACCGGCTGGTCATTCGCCTGCAACCGGAAGAAGGCATGCGGCTGGATGTGATGACGAAGGATCCCGGACCCGGCGGGTTGCGCCTGTCGCCCACCGGTCTGGATATCCGCTTCGATACCGCTTTCGGTATTCGCTTTCCCGATGCTTACGAGCGGCTGCTGATGGACTGCGTGCGCGGCGATGCCACGTTGTTTATGCGGCGCGATGAGGTCGAGGCCGCCTGGACCTGGGTCGCGCCGATTCTGGAAGCCTGGAGCACGGCGGTGGAACCCCCTCGGCCCTATGCCGCCGGCAGTTGGGGGCCGACCGCCTCGATCGCGCTGATCGAACGCGACGGGCGCACCTGGAACGAGGATGCGACATAAAAATATGGGCCCGATAAAAAGCCGGCCCAGATAAAAAAACGGCCCAGATAAAAAAACGGCCCAGCCGGGGTGATGGCTGGGCCGCTCAGTGCGGTCCGGGTTGACCGAGGTCCGAAGACCCCACGGAGCGTATCTGTTGGGGAAACGCGGCCGATGCGCCATCATGACCGAAGCGCGGCAGAAAAAATGTGAACCAGTTCACTTTTGCCGATCCAAGCCTGCTTGTTATCAAAAAAACCGCTCGGTTTGCCACGCGACCGCGCGGCAGCGATGATGCAGCAGAATGTTCGAACCGGAGACTGACATGTCGGCCCCACGCGACGACGACCGCGCCGCCACCCTTCTGCGGCTGCGCAACCGAGCCGTTGCGCCAATCGCCGCGCCGCAATGGAACGAGACCCTGGATATCATCCTCAACCATCGGTCGGTGCGCGGCTTTCTGCCCACTGCATTGCCCGATGGCACGTTGGAACTGCTGACCGCAGCGGCGCAATCGGCCTCCACGTCTTCCAACCTTCAGGTCTGGAGCGTCGTCGCCGTGCAAGATCCCGTGCGGAAAGCACGGGTGGCCGATCTCGCGGGCAATCAGCAGTTCATCCGCGACGCGCCGCTGATGCTGATCTGGCTCGCCGACCTCAACCGGATCGAACAGATCGCCGCCGATCGGCAAACCCAGGTGGAGGCGACGCATTACACCGAAGCCTTCGTGCTGGGCGTGGTCGATGCCACGCTGGCGGCGCAGACGGCGTTCGTCGCGGCCGAATCGATCGGATTGGGCGCGGTGTATGTCGGCGCGGTGCGCAACCTCCCCGAGAAGATCGCCGCCGAATTGAACCTGCCGCCGCATGTGTTCGCGGTGTTCGGAATGGCGGTGGGCTACCCCGATGCCGCACGCGAAACCGGCATCAAGCCGCGCCTGCCGCAGGATGTCGTGCTGCATCGGGAGCAATACGACCCCGCCCTGAAACGCGAGGCCATCGAACGCTACAATGGCCTTGCCCGCGACTTCATGCGCGAGCAAGGCATGAAGGAACAGGATTGGACCTTGCAGGCGACCGCACGCCTCAAGGATGTGCCGGCGATGCACGGTCGCGATCGGATGCGGGAAGCGCTGCTCAATTTGGGATTCGAACTGCGATGATCGAACGCGATATCGCCGCGCTGCGGGCGCGACGCACCACCAAGTGGCACAAATTCGCCCCCGATGTGCTGCCGGCCTGGGTGGCCGACATGGATTTCGGGGTGGCGCCGCCGATCGCCGCCGCTCTGGCGCGGTTGGCCGAGCACGAGGAATATGGCTACGCGGATCGGGCAGGGGTGTTGGAAGCGGCCTTCGCCAGGCGGATGGCGTCCCGTTTCGGCTGGCAGGTGGACCCCGCCGACACCGTTACCCTGGGCGATCTGGTGCAGGCCAGCTTTTCGTCCGTCATGGCATTCAGCGAGCCGGGGGACGGTATTTTGCTGCAACTGCCGTCCTATCCGCCGTTCATGGGCGCGATTCAGGACACCGGCCGCCGCCTGATCGGCAATCCCATGCGCGACGATGGCACGCGCTGGACGCTGGACCTGCCCACGACCGTCGATCCGCGCACCCGCATGATGATTTTCTGCCACCCGCAGAATCCGACCGGCCGGGCCTTTACGCGCGCCGAGTTGGAAACGGTTGTTGCGTTTGCCGTGCAGCACGATCTGATCCTGGTATCGGATGAGATCCACGCCGATATCGTCTATTCCGGCAGCACCCATATCCCCCTTGCCTCCTTGAGCGCGGAGGCCGCTGCCCGCACGATCACCATCACCTCCGCCACCAAAAGCTTCAATATTCCGGCGTTGCGGTGTGCGGTCATGCATTTCGGCACCCCGGACCTGAAGGCGCGCTTTCAGAAGCGGGTGCCGTCGCGGCTGCTGGGATCGCCGAGTGTGACGGGCGTGGATGCGACGGTTGCGGCGTGGGACGAGGGGCAGCCGTGGCTCGACGAGATGCTGGCGTATTTGCAGGGCAACCGCGATTGGCTCGCCGCTTTCGTGCAGGAAGCGTTGCCGGGTGTGGCGTTGCGGTTGCCGGAAGCCACGTATCTCGGCTGGCTGGATTGCCGCGGCCTGGAACCGCCGGGATCGGCCGGACAGTTCTGGTTGGACAATGCGCGCGTCGGCCTCAATTTCGGCGAAACATTCGGACCCGACTATACCGGCTTCGCGCGGTTGAATTTCGCGACACCTCGGCCGGTGCTGCGGGAAATCGTCGGGCGGATGGCAGACCTGGTGCGCCAGCGCCCGGCGTGAGACGATCGGGCAGATAAGCGAAAAAACGTTTTTGGGAGAGAATATCATGGACCTCGGTTTGCAGGGTAAAACAGCCATCGTCACCGGCGGCAGTCGGGGGATCGGCAAGGCGATTGCTCGGGAACTCGCGCGCGAAGGCGTGGATGTCGCGATCGTCGCGCGCAACATGGCCGACCTCGATGCGACAGCGAAAGAACTATCGGGTGAAACCAATCGCCGCATTCTGCCGTTGCAATGCGACGTGACCAGCAAGGCGCAGGTCGATGCCATGGTCGCCGAAGCAGCGAAACAGCTTGGCGGCGTCCACATCCTGGTCAACAGTGGGTCCGCCCCCGGCGGGTCGGCTTCCGCCATCGGTCCGATCGAAAATCTGATTGATGAGGAATTGATCGACGATTTCAACATCAAATATATGGGCGCATTGCGCTGTTCGCGCGCCGTTATGCCGTTCATGAAACAAGCGGGCTGGGGGCGGATCGTCAATATCAGCGGCGCCAACGCCCGCAATGCCGGCAACCTCAGCGGCGGGGCGCGCAACGGATCGTTGGTGCATATGACCAAGACGCTGGCCGTGCAACTCGGTCGTTTCGGCATCACCGTGAATTGCGTGCATCCCGGCACCACCCGCACCGAGCGGACGCCGAGCCTGCTGGCAGCGCGGGCGGCGCAGTTGAATGTATCGCCCGAGGAAGCGGAGCGGCAGGATTTCCTACCGGACTCGCCGCGCGGCAACAGCATCTGCCGCATGGTGGATGCCTCGGAAATCGCGTTCGTCACCGCGTTCCTGGCGTCGGACAAATCCTGGGCGGTGTCGGGCGAACTGGTCGCGGCAACCGGCGGTGCCGGCCGTGCGGTTTACTACTAGTTCGCGATCACCGTAGGCGGAATCGCGCGATCTAACCGCCTGCCGACCGCATCGATCCAGCCCTAAGCTACCCGACCGGAAGGCTGCAACACGCAGCCTCCCGGCGGGTCGGTATCAGGCGGATTTCGCTTTGAGTTCTGCCAGTTCGGCTTTCACGCCGGCGACCATGCACGACAGGTCCGACGTCACCATCACCATGTCGAAGCCGCGCTTCACGGCGCCGCCAGCGAAGGTCGCGCCGCTGCAATGCATGACGCATTTGATGCCGTGCTTGTGCGCGGCTTCGCGGATTTTATCGCAGGTTGCCATGTGCAGCGGATCGGGATTGTCGCCGCGCGGGGCAAGGCCGAGCGCGAAGGACAGATCGGCCGGGCCGATGTAGACGGCGTCGAGGCCGGGGGTCGCGCAGATGGCGTCGAGGTTGGCGATGCCTTCCTTCGTCTCGATCATGGCCATCACGATGACTTCGCCGTTGGCATTGGCCACGTAGTCGGCACCGCCGTAGTGCACAGCGCGGACCGGCCCGTTGGAACGGAAGCCGACCGGCGGATAGCGGCAGGCGGCCACGGCCTTGGCGGCTTCTTCGGCGTTGTTCACCAGCGGCACGATGATGCCGTAAGCGCCCAGGTCGAGGGCCTTCATGATGGTCTGCGGCTCATTCCAAGCGACGCGGACGAAGGGGACGGTGTCGGTCTGCGACACCGCTTGCAGCATCGGCAGCACGTCGCTCAGTTCGGCGGTGCCGTGTTGCATGTCGATGCACAGGGAGTCGAAGCCTTGGCGGGCCATCACCTCGGCGGTGATGCCATGGCCGATGGACAGCCAGCCCATCGTCGCGCATTTGCCCTCGGCCCATATCTGTTTGATCTTGTTCGGTCGCATACTCGTTCCTCCAACGTGGTTCGCAGAGGGCTGCTATACACAACTGGTTCGGAACCCAACAGGGCGGAAGCCCCTGGCGACGGCAATCGATGCGGATAAAGCGTGGAGCGGGTGGAGGGAATCGAACCCTCGTGTGCAGCTTGGGAAGCTGCCGTTCTACCATTGAACTACACCCGCGTGCCGTCCCGTGGCATGTTCTTAAACGACCCCGCCGCTCGGTGCAATCGGGGCGCATAATACGCTGTAACCTTCGGGGGAAACCATGCCGGTCATCGATGTCCAGGTGCATCCGTTCGAACGCAACCATCCCGGCCGTCCCTGGGCCGGCCCGTCGCATGGGCTGGACTCCGCCAGCGGGCCGGAAATGGTGGCGGCCATGGACAGTGTCGGCGTCGATGCCGCGGTCATGGTGTCGTCCTTCTCGGCGTACGAATACGACCCGAGCTATGCGTTGGAGGTCTATAATACCTATCCGGATCGGTTCCGGGTGGTGACGCCGGTCGATACCGCCGATCCCGGCCTCGACGATTTTGTCGCCGATTGGGCGAAGACGCCGGGCACCGTCGGCATCCGGGTGCGCATTGCCGACGGCAAGGTGACCGACCCCGCCGACCCCAACACCAACCGCGCCTTTGCCGCCGCCGCTCGGCATGGCCTGCCGGTCAATTTCCTCTGTTGGGGGCGCATCGACCTGGGCGCCGCGTTCATCCGGCGCAACCCGGACACCGTTGTGGTTATCGATCACCTCGGGCTGCTGCAACCCTCCAAGCCGCCGGTTCCCGCCGATGTCTGGGCCGATCTGCCGAAGCTGCTGGCATTGGCCGCATGTCCGAATGTTCGGGTGAAGATCAGCGGCACGGGCACGATGTCGCAGACCGGATACCCCTACGACGACATCTGGGAGCCAGTGCTGCGCATCGTCGATGCGTTCGGGCTGGATCGTTGCATGTGGGGCACCGATTGGACTCGCACGATCCAGATGCTGACATACGAACAGGGCGTCGCACCGTTCCGGGAGACGACCCGCTTCTCGCCGAGCGACAAGGCTCGGCTTATGGGTGGGACGTTGGAGCAGGTTTATAACTGGCACCGCTGGTAAGCGCCTGCAGGGCGATGCGCGCGGCGTCCTGGCCGCTGAGCCAGGCCCCGGCGACGGTGCCGGCGTATGGACTGTGGCAGGCCTCCCCGGCGAAAAGCAGATGCCCGTCGGCCAGCGGTTCGGCCAGTCGGCGGCGCGCATCGGCGTGACCCGGCAGGCAGGACGAATAGGCGCCGCGCACCCAGGGATCGGCGTCCCAGCCTGTGACAAGCCGTCCGCCGCCGGCAAACAGCCGATCCACCCGCCCGCCGAACAGGGCGCGCAACTGTTCCAGCGCGAAATCCGCCGCCGCATCCTCCCCCGCTCGGGACAGGTCCCAGGCGCGATCGCCGCCGATCCAACCCTGCACATAATCCCGCCCGAACGGCCAGCATTGGAACGGAATCAGGGTCTCCCCGAGCATCGTTTGCCGGTCGATGGAGCAATGTGTCGGCAGATCGAGGCGATCGGGGCCGGTGCCGCGCAGGGCGATCTTTATCGCCAGCCCCATCGGTAGCGCGGCGACGCTTTCCAGGACCGATGGCGGCAACGGCGGGTCGAATTGCACGGTCCCGGCCGCCAGCACCCCGGTGGAGACGGTGACGATGCAAGCCCCCGCGACGATGGTGCCGTTCGCGGTTTCCACCGTCGCCCGCCCATTCGGCCCACCCCAGGCGATCCGGGTTGCCGGGGTGGCATAGCGGATGTCCAGCCCGGCGGTGCAACGGCGTTGCACGAAGGCGCCGATGCCGCCGTCCGGTACCAGATTGCTGCCGCCGAGAGCGTTGTTCCGCCAGTCGCGGGCGCTGAACCGATCGGCCTCGGTTACGCAGATAATCGGCCCCTCCCACGCTTCGACGGTCGCGGCCCAGGGGTCGTCGGGGATGCTTTCGGCGATCGCACGCAGCGGGATGTCGGCATGGCGGGCCAGCAGTGCATCGGCGGCGGCGGTGTAGCGATCGAAAGCGCCGGCGTAACCGTCCTGTTCCGCTGCCGTCGCCAGCCGGTTGCCGACATAAGTGCGTTCGGTGCGGATGTCGTCGGAGCGCAGCAACGCGCCGCCCTGCGCAACGGCGATCTCCACCAGCGGATTGTGCTCGGCGTCGTGGAACCAGACCGCGCCCATGTCGAACCAGACGCCGCCGAGCGCGGTGGGGTAGGCGGTCCAGGCGCGGCCGCCGGGGCGGTCGGATGCTTCCAGCACGATGCAGCTTTTGCCGGAGGCGCGCACCGCCGCCGCCGCACCCAGCCCGGCGCAGCCCGCCCCGATCACGACAACATCGGTATCCACACTGCCACTCCCGCTTCGGCCGGCGGCAGGATACCGCGCCCGCTGCGGTGCGCGCCACCTTTGCCGGCGGTGTTGCCGGCTGCATAATAGTTCCGCTGCAACGCGGAAACATGCGACACCGCATGCCGAAAAACCAATGCGACCGATTTATAGCAGCCGACCGAACCTCTGACCCTTATGCAAGCGGTCGGTCGGCTGCTATCCTCTTGTTTTCGCGCGCAGCCGCCACGCCAACCCTGCGCGCATACCGGTCAGCCGTTCGGCCGACCGGTATTATACTCCGGACATGCCCGATATGCTCGACTCGCCGGTACAGGACTCCGACCCGGCCGTGCGCCGCGCGCAGGACCTGCTGTTCTTCGCCTACCGCGATTTTACCAATGCGGCGGATGTGCTGCTGGAGGAACTCGGCCTCGGTCGAGCACACCATCGCGTGCTGCATTTCGTGGGGCGCACCCCCAAGCTGACCGTCACCGAACTGCTGGGAATCCTCCGCATCACCAAACAATCCCTGGCGCGGGTGCTGGGCGATCTGGTCGCGCGCGGTTTCGTGGCGCAAACGCCGGGCGGGGTGGACCGGCGGCAACGCCTGCTGACGCTCACCGATACCGGCCGCGTGCTGGAACGCCGGTTGTTCGCGCGGCAGCGGGCCCGCCTCGCTCCGGCGTTCGAACAGGCCGGCGCCGACGCGTTCGCCGGGTTTCAGGCGGTGATGCGGGCGATCGTCGATCCAACCGATCGGGCCTTGCTGGACGCGGCGGCCGACGATGGAGGCACGTATGAGCGATGAGGCCCTGATCCTGCTGGTGGAAGACGATGCGCGGCTGCGCGAACGCCTGACTCGCTATCTGGCGAACGAGGGATTTCGCGTCACCGCCGCCGAAAACGCGGCCGATGCGCGCGTCAAACTGTCGTTCCTCGATCCCGATCTGATGGTGTTGGACGTCATGATGCCCGGCGAAAGCGGGCTGGCGCTGACCGCGTCGATCCGCGAGGAACGCGGCCACGACCTGCCTGTGCTGCTGCTGACCGCGCGGGGCGGGCCGGAAGATCGCATCGCCGGGTTCGAGGCCGGGGCCGACGACTATCTGGGCAAACCCTTCGAACCGCGGGAATTGCTGCTGCGGATCAGGGCCTTGCTGCGCCGGGTTGCCGCCCCCCCGCCCGAGACCGCCGCCATCCCGGCGCAAGGCCCGGTGCGATTGGGTGAGGCTGTCTTCGACCTCGAACGGGGGGAACTGCGCGGCATCGACGGGATCATTCGGCTGACCGGCGGCGAAAGCGCCTTGCTGACCGCCCTGGCGCGCCATCCGAATGAGGTTTTGTCTCGCGAAGATATCGCCGCCGCCGTCGATATGGACGATTCGGGGGAACGCGCGATCGACGTGCAGATGACCCGCTTGCGCCGTAAAATCGAAACGGACCCGCGCGAGCCGCGCTTTCTGCACACCGTGCGCGGCCGTGGCTATGTGCTGAAACCGGGAATCTGACGGGGTGCGCGCCCGCTTGCCTTGGATAGCCCCCGGTGGCGGCCTGCGCCGCATCATGCCGCGATCCCTGTTGGGGCGCGGGCTGATGATGATCCTGATGCCGCTGGTACTGTTGCAGGCCGTGGCTTTGTGGATCTTCTACGGCACCCATCTGGAAGTCGTGTCCCGCCGCCTGGCCGGCAGCGTGGCCGGGGAAATCGCCAACACCGTCGGCCTGCTGCAGCGCTTCCCCGGGGAGGAAAACGCCGACTGGATCCTGCAAGATGCGCGCACGCACTACAATCTGACCATACGCTTGCAGCCCGACGGGGTGCTGCTGCTGCGCCCCCGCATCAATGTGCCCGGCCCGATGGACGACGATCTGTATGCGGCGCTGATCGACCAGTTGCAGCGCCCGTTCTCGATGGATTGGTCGTCCGATCCGCGCTCGGTGCTGATCCAGGTCGAATCGGCCGATGGGTTGCTGGAGTTCGAGGCGCCGCGCAAACGGCTCTATACCTCGGCGGTATATTTGTTCGTCATCTGGATCGTGGGTTCCGCCTTTCTGCTGTTCGGTGTGGCCGCGCTGTTCATGCGTAATCAGGTGCGGGCCATCCGCCGTCTGGCCACGGCGGCGGAGGATTTCGGCATCGGCCGCGACGTCGGTCCGATCCGGCCGGAAGGCGCGAGCGAGGTGCGTCAGGCTGCCGCCGCATTCAATCGCATGCAGGACCGCATTCGCCGCTTTCTGGCGCAGCGCACCGAAATGCTGGCCGGGGTGTCGCACGACCTGCGCACGCCGCTGACCCGGCTGCGCCTGTCGCTGGAAATGCTGCCTCGGACCGCAGAGCTGACGAACGATATCGTCGAGATGGAAGCCGACCTCGTGGAAATGGACAATATGATCGGCGCCTACCTCGCCTTCGCCCGAGGCGAGGGATCCGAGCAGGCCGAGGAAGTGGATGTGACCGCATTGCTGGATGAGGTGGTCGTCGGTGCGCGGCGGACCGGCGCGACGGTAACGCTGACCCCCTTGCCGGTGCTGGTTGTGTCGTTGCGCGCGGGCGCGATGCGGCGGGCCATAACCAATCTAGTGGACAATGCGAGCCGGCATGCCCGGCACGTCCAGCTAACCGCCGAACCGCAGGGGCGTTCGCTGCTGCTGACCGTCGACGACGACGGGCCGGGTATCCCCGAGGACCGGCGCGAAAGCGTGTTCCGCCCCTTCGAAAGCGATACGGCTGGCGGCACCGGGCTGGGATTGACCATCGCCCGCGACATCGTTCGCGCCCATGGCGGCGACATCGTCCTCGGCACCAGCCCGATGGGCGGGCTGCGTGCGCAAATCCGGTTGCCGGTTTAGGCCATGGCGCAGGCCGACAACGAACGGCTGGTCGGCATCGAACTGCTGCGGTTCCTCGCCGCTTTCGCGGTGCTGATCTGGCATTATCAGAATTTCCTGATCGGCCTGCCCTTGCATCCCGACATTGAGGCTTCCCGGCAACCGCTGTACTGGCTGTTCGCCCCGCTCTATGCCTACGGCAACGCCGGGGTGGAGTTATTCTGGTGCATCTCCGGGTTCATCTTCGCCTGGAAATATATCGAGCCGATCCACGCCGGCGCGGTGTCGTTCGGCCGCTTCATCCGGTTGCGGTTTTCCCGGCTGTATCCGCTGCATTTTGCGACCTTGTTGCTGGTCGCCGGTCTGAACGCCCTCTATTTCGCCCGGCACGGCGAATATTTCATTTATCCAATCAACGACCTGAAGCATTTCCTGCTGAATCTCGGCTTCGCGTCGTACTGGGGCTTTCAGGCCGACAAATCGTTCAACGGACCGATCTGGAGCGTCTCGGTCGAAATCCTGGTCTACTTCCTGTTCTTCGCCGTCAGCCGTCGCCTGCGCGGGACTGTCTGGACCGATATCGCCGTCGTCGTGCTTGCCTCGATCGCCTATGCCGCGTTGCGCCGCTTCGCCCACATCAAGCTGGAGGTGTTCGGCGCGATTACGTTCTTCTATATCGGCGCCGCAACCTACCGTATTCACGCGGTCTTGGCGTTGCGCCCGGATCGACGGCTGGCGATCGCCGCAGCGCTGGCCATCGTGCTGGTCTCCGGCACCTTGGTTGGGCTGGGGGTGCTGAAAATGGCCGGTGCTAGTCTGGCGATGTTCCCGGCGGCGATCCTGTTCTGCCAGCTTGCGGTGCGCCCGCGCGGCAAGCGGACGGCGGCGGCGATCGAGGCGGTCGGGAACCTGACCTATGCGAGCTATCTCCTGCATTTTCCGGTGCAGATTGCGACGATGCTGGTCCTCGATGCGCTCGCGCTGCCTGCCGCCAGCCTGTTTTACGGCCCCTGGCTGTTGCCGGCATACCTGATCGCCGTGTTGGGTCTGTCTGTGCCGGTGTTCCATTGGTTCGAGCGGCCGGCACAGACATTGTTGCGAGGCCGCAGCACCCCGCGCTATGCAGCGCCGCCCTGTCCAGGAGCCCGAACGAGATGACCGCCTTACGCCTGACCCGTCGCGCCGGCCTGTTGCTGCCGTTTCTGCTCGCTGCTTGCGGGGGGGAGCCGAAGGCCTATCGCCCGCTGCGGTACGACTACCTCAAGCCGATCGACCTCGCGGTGAAGGCGATCGATATCGAGCAGCGCTTCGTACCGTCCGGTGTGGCGCCCGATATCTCCGCCGAATCGCCGGTCGATCCCGTCGCCACCCTGCGGCAAATGGGGGAGGATCGGTTGAAAGCCTTGGGCAATACTGGCCGCGCGGTGTTCTCGATCTCCGACGCGTCGCTGATCAAGCGGGAGAATGTGGTGCGTGGGTCGATGGACGCGACGGTCGAAATCCTGACCGACGAGGGTCAGCACGTCGCCTACGCGCAAGCCCGCGTGACCCGCCGGCACAGCGGCCGGATCGAAGATCTACAGGAACTGCTCTACGACATGGTGTCGGGGATGATGGACGATATGAACGTCGAGCTGGAGCACCAGATTCGGGTGCAGCTCAAGGATTGGCTGGCCGAGCACGTGAGCGCCGTGCCGACCCCGGTCGGCGCCGCGCCGTTGTCCGCGCCGCACCGATAGACCGATTGCCCGCCCCCGTTCGCGCGCGGGGGCATGGGGGCGGGCAACCGGTATCAGTCCCCGGTGATCGCCGAGCCGCGGCTGCCGATCATCGCCAGCAACTCCCGCCGTGTGGCGGCATCGTCGCGGAAGGCGCCGAGCATGCGGCTGGTGACCATGGTGACGCCGGGCTTGTGGATGCCTCGGGTGGTCATGCATTGGTGTGCGGCTTCGATCACTACCGCGACGCCCTTGGGTTGCAGCACGTCCTGAATGGTATTGGCGATCTGTGCGGTCAGCTTTTCCTGAATTTGCAGGCGCTTGGCATAGGCCTCGACCACCCGCGCCAGCTTGCTGATCCCCACCACCCGACGATGCGGCAAATACGCCACATGCGCTCGGCCGATAATCGGCACCATATGATGCTCGCAATGGCTTTCCAGCCGGATGTCGCGCAGCAGGACGATTTCGTCGTAGCCGTCAGTTTCCTCGAACGTGCGTTCCAGCAGGGCGATGGGGTCGATGGTGTAGCCCTCGAAGAATTCCTCGTAGGCACGGGCGACGCGGGACGGGGTATCGACCAGCCCTTCGCGCGTGGGATCGTCGCCCGCCCAGCGCAGCAGGACGCGAATGGCGGCTTCGGCTTCGGTCCGCGTCGGGCGCGGTTCCGCTGTCTCGTCGGCGGCAAGATTCCGCCTTGGGGTGAGGATATTCACCTCGTTGGGTCCTCCGGATTGAATGGCGCCCCTGGGGACGCCGGTTTTAATGCACCCTACCGCTCTGATGCGGGCTGTCCAGACTGAAGGCCGGAATGGCCACGTCGAACGGCTCCCCCGTTTCGGTTACAATCATGTGGTATGCGCCGACCATAAATCCAGAGGGCGTACGCAATGGCGTGCCGGAGGTGTATTCGTGCGCCTGCCCCGGCGCGAGGACCGGTTGTTCCCCGATCACTCCGGGGCCGTGCACTTTCTGGGTGTGTCCGGTTGCGTCGGTGATTTCCCAGGTCCGTTTCAGCAACTGCACTGCCGTCATGCCGCGATTTTCGATCGAGACGCGATAGGCCCAGACGAAGCGGTTCTCGTCGGGCTGCGATTCCTGGTCGAGATAGAACGACCGCACGGTGACCCGGACGCCGCGCGTTGTGAGGGAATAGGTATCGTCGTTGGTCATGATCCCCGCCTTCCCTGGTTCGGTTCGGCGATTCTTGCGCGTAAAGGCGGGGACTTGGCAAGCGGCGTGTCGTTTAGCCCAGCGTTGCCAGGGCCTGCGTCAGATCGTCTTTCAGATCCTCGGGGTCTTCCAGCCCGATGGAGATCCGGATCACGCCGTCGGCAATGCCGAGTTTGGCCCGCTCCTCGGCCCCGATGCGCAAATGCGTGGTCGTGGCCGGATGTGTGACCAAGGATTTGGAATCGCCCAGATTGTTCGAAATCGCGATCAGCCCGAAGGCGTTCATGACCTTGAAGGCGCCGTCCTTGCCGCCCGCGACCTCGAACGTGACGACAGTGCCACCGGCGGTCATCTGCTTGCGCGCGAGTTCGACCTGCGGATGATCGTCCCGCATCGGATACCATACCCGCGTCACCTGCTTCTGCTCGGCCAGGAAATCGGCGATCCCCGCCGCCGCGCGGCAGCCGGCATCGACCCGCAGGCCCAGGGTTTCGATCCCCTTCAGCAGGATCCAGGCGTTGAACGCGGACATGGCCGGGCCGGTGTTGCGGACGAACGGCTGCAATACGTCGTTGACCCATTTGCGGTTGGACAGGATCGCACCGCCGAGCACGCGGCCCTGACCGTCGATGTGTTTGGTGCAGGAATAGACGACGACGTCGGCGCCGAGGGCGAGCGGCTGCTGCAACAAGGGGGTGGCGAAGACGTTATCGACCACCACGATCGCCCCGGCCGCGTGCGCCAAGGCGGCAACGGCGGGCACATCGACGATGTCGAGCATCGGGTTGGACGGGGTTTCCAGCAGCACCAGATTGGTCGGCCGGGACAGCGCGTCCTTCCATTGCGCCAGATCGTGGCCATCGACGAACACCGACTCGATGCCGAATTTCGGCAACAATGTCGAGACGATCCAATGGCACGACCCGAACAGCGCGCGGGAGGCAACGACACGATCGCCGGTCTTCAGATGCGCCAACAGCGCTGCGTTGACGGCGGCCATGCCGGTCGCGGTGGTGCGGCATTCCTCCGCTCCCTCGATCAGACAAAGCCGCTGTTCCAGCATGGTCAGCGTCGGATTGGCGAAGCGGGAGTATTGGTAGTGCTCGATGGTGCCGGCGAAGGTCGCCTCGGCCTGATCGGCGCTATCGTAGACGTAGCCCGATGTCAGATAGAGGGCTTCGGCGGTTTCGCCATGGATGCTGCGGTTGACGCCGCCCTGCACGAGGCGGGTGGCGGGCCGGTAGGTTTGGGGGTCTTTTGTCATGGGTAAGGTCCTTCTCACGTTGGACCGACCGTCGAGCAGCCTCTGCCCGATCAGATTCGGGCATGACGCTGGCCTCTTTAGCGCGCTTATTTCACCTCGCCGCAATCCGGCCGGACAAATCACGAGGACCGAGCGAACCCGGTATCAGGGTTGCTAGGGGATCGTGCAGGGCGCGTCAATGGTGATCGATGTGGCGCGGTGCGGCGATGGCGATCGCGCGGGGCGCGACCCGTCAGGCCAGCAAGCCGCCGGACAGGGAGGACAAGCTGCTGCCGCCCTGCGCGGACTGACGCTGCATCGTCAGCAGATACTGGTCGGTCAGGCTGGTGACGAAGCTGGGCTTCTGGAAATCCGCGATCTTCACCCGCGCCGCCACCGCCTGTTCCTGCGCCGTCAGGCTTTGGAACGCGATTTCCTGCGGGATGCCCAAGGCTGTGAGCACCACGGTGCGATTGGTGTGGTCGCCGAGGATGGCATCGATCGAGTTGATCGACCGTGCCTGCGCCATGAACGTCAGCGCATTGGCCAACCCCGGGGTCGCGGCGTCGAGCGACTTGCGCCACATCGTTTCGGTGTATCCGTTGGCGATCGCCGCGACGACCTTGGGGTTTTTCAGCATTGCTAAGCCGTTGCGGGCGAAGTTATAGGTCGTTGCCGCGCTCAACAGCGTCGAATCGCCCAGTCGGTTCACCAGCGAATTGGTGACTGTCGGATCGGACATCAAGGCTTTCTGCGCCAAAGCGGGGTAGGGGATGTAACTGGCCAAGTTGTTCGCCGTCAGCAGGACTTTCATGATCTGTGGGTTGCTCAACGCCGCTTGCAAGCTGGTCGCCTTGCCGACGGCCGAGGTAAAGGCGGCGACGTCGCGCGCGACCTCCGGCAATTTTGCTTCTCGGGCGAGGGCGGTGGTGCGGTTCGACTGTGCCAGTTTCAGATCGGTGATGGGATTGCCAGTGGAGACACCAGTGGAGACACCGGTGGAGACACCGGTCGCGCCGGTGCCGAGGCCATACGAAGTGGCCAAAAGCCCGGCCGCCGCGTTGTTTGCGCCGTTGTTCGAGAACAGGAAGGCGTAGTTCATTCCGTTGACCAGGTCGCTCACGACGGACTCCATAACCGGGCGGTCGGGGCAACATAGGCTGGGGCGGGTTAACGAAGTGTGAACAGGATCACAAATAACCGTTTGCAATTGTATGCATGTCGTAAAAAATCCGCCTGTTCTACCTGCTGGTGCATCGGTTGAGACACGAAACCTGTGTCGAAGGCGCCTTCCTCTATCGACTAACCCGATAGGGCGGGATCGTTGCCAGCGCGGTCCGCTCATCGCCCCGGAAGTCGTTTGCCACTTTCGGCTTCACGTCGAACACCATCGTTGCGCGTTCTGCCGGTTTGAACGCCGGCCAGTTGGGAATCGCGGGGTTGTTGGGATTTCCCGAGCGGGCGAAGGCCAGCCAGGCGGCGCTCATGCGGTCGGCGAGGGCCTGGGGTTCCGGTCCGGTGCCGACCATCGCCTCGGACCGAGCGACGTTGTCGAACACGAACGCCAGTTCCAACGAATGCGGGGAGCGCCATTTGCCGCCTTCGACCGGCGTGGCCCAATCGACCTCGTACAGCCACACCGGCGCGCCGTTTTGCCCGGCTTTGCGTTCGGCCTGGGTCCAGGCCTGCTGGCGCACCCGGCGGTCGGTGGTGATGGCGAAGAACAGATCGGACGGCGTCGCCTGCGGCATGGCCTTGCGAAACACCGCCAGGACCCGATCGGTGTCCTTGTCCGGCAGCCAGGGCGCCAATTTTTGCCGCAGCCCGGCCTCATCGAGTGTAAAGGTCGAGGGATCGCCAGCCCCGATAAGCGCGGTTGTCTCGGTCCGGGTGGTGCCGATCATCATCGGGATATTGGCCGACACGGCGGGACCGTCCGGCTGCCAGGGGTTTTTCGGCAGGATGTGGCCATCGACCACGGGGCTGAAATTCAGCCGCCCGCCGTTCGGACCGGTGGCTTTGGCCATCGCCGCCAGGATGCGGTCCATCGGTATTTGCCGCAGTTTGGGGATGTCTTTGTCCTTCAACCCCAGCGCGGCCAGCAGGGCGATGGCGTTTCTGGTCGCCTCCTCCGCCGTCTGCCCTTCCAGATGCGATCCGCTTTGCACGATGGCGCGATGGAACAGCCCGCGCGCCTGCGGCATGGCCATGATCGTGCTGACTTTCGCCCCACCGCCGGATTGCCCGAAAATGGTGACATTGCCGGGATCGCCGCCGAATTCGGCGATATTGTCGTGCACCCAGCGCAGTGCGGCGATCAAATCGAGCATCCCGACATTGCCGGATTCCGAGAACTCCACACCGCCGAGTTTCGCGAGGTAGAGGTGCCCGAAGGCGTTCAGGCGGTGGTTCAGGGTGACGACGACGACGTCGCCTTTTTTGCACAGGCGGGTGCCGTCGAACACGTTGCGCGACCCCGACAGCGACGAAAACCCGCCGCCATGGAACCACACCATCACCGGCCGCTTGCGATGGTCGCGCAACGCCGGGGTCCAGACATTGAGCACGAGGCAGTCCTCGCTCATGTCTTTATCGTAGGTCCAGGACGCCGTGATGCTGGCTTTCTCGCGGTCGGCTTGTGGCGCCATCGGGCCGAACGCCAGGGCATCGCGCACGTCGGACCAGGGTTTCGGGGGCTTCGGGGGGCGGAAGCGGTTGGCGCCGTCGGTGGGGGCGCCGTAGGGGATGCCTTTGAAGACTCGCACCCCCTCGGCGATGGCGCCGCGCACCTTGCCGCGATGGGTTTCCGCCACGATGTTGACCGGCGTGCCCGGCGGCTTGGCGGCGGTTTTGGCCGCAGCCGTCCGAACGATGCCCAGCACCGCCGTCGTCCCGATCAGCGCCCGCCGCCCCAGCATCGTGGGCTAGCCGCGGCCGATCCAGGGCATTTTCGTCGCCATGATGGTGACGAACTGGATGTTCGATTCCAGCGGCAGATTGGCCATGAACGCCACCTGGGCGCCGACATGGGCGACGTCCATCCGTGGCTCCACCGCGATGCCGCCGTAGGGCTGCATCTGGCCGTTGGTGGATTTCGCGGTCATCGGCGTCGCCGCGTTGCCGATGTCGATCTGGCTGGAGCAGATGTCGAACTGCCGCCCATCCAGCGCGATCGACTTGGTCAGACCGGTCACCGCATGCTTGGTGGTGGTGTAGGCCGACGAACCCGGGCGCGGATTATGCGCGGAGATCGACCCGTTGTTGATGATGCGCCCGCCCTGCGGGTCCTGCGCCCGCATCGCCTTGAACGCCGCGAGAGCACACAGGAACATACCGTTCAGGTTGACATCGACGACGCTTTTCCAACCCTCCCACGTCATGTCGCCGAAATTGGTGGTCGGGACATTGCCGCCGGCATTGTTGAACAGCGTGTCCAGCCGGCCGAACCGGTCGGATATCGCTTTGAACGCGGCATCGACCGCTTCCGGCAACGACACATCGGTGGGCAGGATCAGCGACCGTCCCCCGGTTGCCATGCCGGCCGTTTCTTCGAGCGCGTCCTTGCGCCGCCCGAGCAGCGCGACGGACCAGCCGGATGCCATGAGCGCGAGTGCGGATGCCCGCCCGATTCCGCTGCCCGCGCCTGTGATCGCGGCTACTTTGTCTGCCATTGGGGTATCCTCCCGTTCGGTGTTGCGGGGTGCATTGTGGACCTTGGTTGCGGCCGGGCCAAGATGGTGCGATCGTCTACCGGCGGGAGGGGACGGAAATGACGCGGTTCGCGGCGATCGGGTTGGATCACCGGCATATCTACGACCTGACGGAGGGGCTGTTGGCGGCCGGCGCGGTATGCGTGGGCCACGATCCGGTCACCACCGATGGGCGGGTACTGGCCGGATTTCGCAAGCGTTTCCCCAACGTGCCGACGGTGTTCCGCGAACGCTTGCTCCATGATCCCACCATCGATTTCGTGGTCCTCGCCGCTCGGCCTGCCGATCGCGCGGCCCTGTCGATCGCAGCGATGCGGGCCGGCAAGGACGTGCTGTGCGACAAGCCCGGCGTCACCACCCATGCCCAATTGGCTGCCGTGCGGGCAGCGGTGGCCGAGACCGGGCGGTTTTGGTCGATCTGCGTCGGCCGCTTGGTCTCGCCTGCGACTCAAGCGGCGCTGGCGGTGGTGCGCTCGGGGGAAATCGGCCGTCTGGTGCAGGTGGTCGGTTTGTCCCCGCACCGGTTGAACCGCGCGCTGCGCCCGGCTTGGTTCTTCGACAAGCCGTCGTATGGCGGGATTATCGCCGATATCGGCATCCACGCGATCGATCGATTCCTGGCCTTCGCCGACGCCGACGACGCGGATATCGTTTCGTCCACAGTCGGATCGTTCGGTACCGAGCCGGAAGGGTTCGAAGATTTCGCCGAGATCGTGCTGCAAACGGGGTCCGTGCGCGGCTATTGCCGCATGGATTGGTTCACCCCCGACGGACTGCCGACCTGGGGCGACGGGCGGCTGTTCCTGGTCGGCACCGAAGGCAGTGTGGAATTGCGCGAGAACCTGGATATCGAGGGACGGCCCGGCACCGATCATATGTTCGTTGCCAACAAAACCGGTACCCGACATGTCGATTGCAGCGCCATGCCAACAAGCTATTACCGCGATTTCTTGGCCCGCAGCTTGCCGCAGGAACCCGCCTTCGTCGTATCCCGCCTCGCTCTAGACGCCCAAGCCCGCGCAACCCAATATCGTTCGGAGCAACGCCCATGATCGGCATGGCGATCGTCGGCGTGGCCAACGGATTTCCCCCGCACGCCCGCAGCTTCGTGGACCTGAAGGACCGCGTCCGGGTGGTCTGGGCCGTCGCCCGCACGACCGCGCGCCTGCAACCCGTCGCCGACGAATTCGGCTTCCCCACAACCACCGACCTGTCCGCAGCGCTGGCGGATCCAGCGGTCGATGCCGTGCTGGTACTGACCCCGGCCAACACCCATCTGGACATCGTCGAAGCCGCGCTGGCGGCGGGCAAGCATGTGCTGTGCGAAAAACCGTTGGAAGTCACGGTCGGCCGAGCGGAGGCACTGGTGGCGGCGGGGCGCCGGGCGGGCAAGCGGATCGGCGTTGTGCTGCAACAACGTTTCCGTACCGGCAACATCCGCCTGAAACAACTGCTGACCGAAGGCGCGTTGGGGGAGGTACAGGCCGCGTGGCTGACGGTGCCCTGGTGGCGGCCGCAATCCTATTACGACGAGCCAGGTCGCGGCGTGCTGGCTCGCGATGGCGGCGGGGTGCTGATGACCCAGGCGATCCATCAAATCGACCTGCTACGCTGGCTGGTTGGCATCTCCGCCGTGGAAGCCTCGCAGTTCCGCACAACCGCCGTGCATAAAATGGAAACCGAGGATTACGCTTCGGCCTTGATCCGGTTGGGCAATGGTGCCCCCGGCACGATCGTTGCGACCACGGCGGCCTATCCCGGCACCGCCGGCGAATTGAAAATTATCGGAGCCAAGGGCACCGCCTCGCTGGAGGGCGGCAGCCTTTCGGTCGCGTGGCACGACGGCCGGCGGGAGGATTTCGCCGATAAAGGCGGATCGGGCAGCGGCGTGCTGCATATGGCCTTCGCGCACGATGCACACCGCGATCTGTTGCGCGATTTTATCGATGCGATCGAGCACGATCGCGACCCATCCATCCCCGGGGAGGAAGCATTGGCGACCCAACGGGCGATCGAAACAATGATCGAAAAGGGAGTTTGAACCATGCAAGATCTGTTGCCATTGGCCGAGAAAATCGGCGCCCGTCTGAAAGCCCGTGGCGAAACCGTGGGGATCGCGGAGTCCTCGACCGGCGGCCTGATCTCGGCTGCTTTGCTATCGGTGGGCGGCGCATCCGTCTATTTCCGCGGCGGTTCGGTCATCTACACCGCCTATGCCCGTTCGGCCTTCATGGATATCCCGAACCCGCTGCCGGCGCCGATCGAGCGGGCATCGACGGAACCCTATGCGTCGTTGTTGGCAGAACGGGTCAGCGAGAAATTGGAATCGACCTGGGGCTTGGGCGAAACCGGCGCGACCGGACCGACCGGCAATCGTTACGGCGATAAAGCGGGCCATACCTGCATCGCGATCGCCGGACCCGGTGGCACGACCGTGCAGACGGTGGAAACCGGCGATTCGGATCGTATCGGCAATATGCGCGTTTTCGCCGCCAAGGCGATGCAGGCCCTGCTGGATCGGCTGGGTTAGAGCCGTTTCGCCGCCGGTTGGATTTCGTTTCCAGTCGGCGGAAGGCGGAACGATCGGACGTGCGATGCACGCGCAGGGGGAGAGCGTAACGATATGACACGGGCATTGCAGGATATTCGAGTCCTGGATTTCACCACGACGATTGCCGGCCCGCACTGCACGCGGTTGATGGCCGATCTCGGAGCGACCGTCATTAAGATCGAAGCGGCGGACGGCGATCTTCTGCGATCCCGCCCGCCGTTGCGCAACGGTGCCAGCACCACGTACGGCCAGCTCAATGCGGGCAAGCAGAGCATTGTCCTCGACCTGAAGCAGCCGGCGGCGAAGGATATCGTGCTGCGGTTGTTGGATACGAGCGATATCCTGGTGGAGAATTTCCGCCCCGGCGTGATGCAACGTTTCGGTTTGGATTATACGACGTTGGCGGCAACGCGGCCGGGGCTGATTTATTGCTCGATTTCCGGCTACGGGCAGACCGGCCCCTCGGCGGGATTGGCGGCCTATGCGCCGGCGGTGCATGCCGCGTCCGGCTTCGATTTGGCCCATATGTCCTATCAACCCGGGCGCGACCGGCCGGACAATTGCGGTATCTACGTCGCCGATTATTTCACCGGCACCTACGCATTCGGTGCCATCGCGACCGCATTGGCGCATCGCCATGCCACCGGTCGCGGCCAATCGATCGATGTCACCATGCTCGAAACCATGCTCAGCATGTTGGGGCCGGAGGTGCAGATGGCGCAGTTCGACGTGGAGCCGCCGGGGCGCCCGATGTTCGGACCGGTCAAAACTCGAGACGGCTTCATCATGCCTGCCATCGCCAGCGAAAGATCGTTTCAGGGACTATGCCGAGCAGCGGGGCGGGAAAATTGGCTGACCGATGGGCGGTTTGCGATTTATGGGGACCGTCGGCGCAATTGGGGCCATCTGGTGGATGAATTGGAACTCTGGTCCGTGACCGTAACAACGGCCGAATGTCAGGCGGCGTTCGATCGCGAAGGCGTTCCCAGTTCCCCGTATCGGACCGTTAGGGAAATGATGGACGATGCGCAGCTTTCGCATCGCCGCGCCTTCGCAACGGTCGAAGATGCCGGTGGCAGTTTCAAGGTGCTCAATCCGCCGTTCCGGTTTTCCGAGATCGATGTCGGGGTCGGCGGATATGCCAGTGCGTTGGGCGAAAACACCCGTTCGGTGTTGGTCGCGGCGGGCTACACCGATGCCGAAATCGATGCGCTCGCCGCGACCGGAACGATCACCGAAGGCTGATACGCACCCCCGCGATCGCGCTGGTGCCGGGAACCTGGAAGCCGTTCACGTTCTCGAAACGTGATTGGAACAGGTTTCTGGCATTGGCGTAAATCTGCACGGTCGGGGTCAGATCGTAGGCGACCGTCAGATTGGCAATCAGCCCGTGCGGCGTGGTGCCGCTGGGGAGAAAATTGCCGCCATTGTCGATAAGCGCGTCGCGAAACGCCCCGGTGTACGTGACGCTGGGCACGATTTTCAGTCCGGCCATGGGGGTGACGACGGCATCGAAGGACGCCGCGTGTTGCGGACGGCGCAACAGTTTCGTTCCGGCATCGGCATTCTGCGCGTCGGTGTAGGTGTGGGTAAACCGTAGTTTCAGCCAGCGGGCCGGATGCAGCGCGATTTCGGTTTCGAAGCCCTGCAAATGGGCGGACCCGATATTCACCGCCGTATCGACCGGGAAGAACACACCGACGATCAGGTTGTTCACCTGCTCGTTGAAATAGGTGGTACCGAAGGTCACGAAATCCTTCTGCCCGAACGCCGGCAAACCGGTGGTAAAGCCGATTTCCCAACCTTGTGCGGTTTCCGGTTTCAGCCGGGGATTGCCGACATAACCGAACGAATCGACCCCAAACCGATCGAACAGCGACGCCGCCCGAAACGCAGTGCCGTAGGCGATTTTGAATTTCGTATCGATCTCCGGTGTATCCAAGACGGCCCCGATCCGCCACGTGAATGGCGCATTGTCCGCGACCCAATCCTGCCGGATTTGTCCGGTCAGGATCAGGCGCTGCCACAAGGTCGTTTGCAATCCGGCATGGGCCGCGTCGGCGACCATCTGCGCGGCAATTTTCTGAGTGTAGGGAAACCCGCCGAAACTGTTATTCGCCTGCACGGCGATGGTGTCGATCGTGTGCTGGTAGCCGAACGTGGCCTGCGTTTCCTCGGCGAGGCGGACGACGTTGTTCCATTGCACATCCGTTCGTTGCGTTCGATAGCGGTTGTCGAACGCATTCCCATTCGGATCGGCCGCCGCCAGGGTTTCCGAATAGCGCCGATCCTCGTGCAAGCGACCGACGAACAGAGAGGTTTCCCATTTACCGTCGAATAGAACGGAATCGAAACCGATCCGTCCCAGGATCGAATCGGCCTGCCCCTTCGAATTGGCGGTGTCGTAGGTGGGGGTGCCAAGGGTATTGAAGGCGAACAGCGATTCCCGCCCCCGCAGAAACAGCGACAGGCGCGTGCCCTCGGTCGGGGTGTAACCGAGATTGAGGCTGGCGACACGATCGCGAAATCCCTGCGGCGCGCCGGTGTAGGATGTCATCCGTTGCGGATTGCTGTCGAAACCGCGCTGCGACTGGCTGGCAGCCGTCAATGCGTAATCGACTTTACCTTCGGTGCCGGTTGTCGAAATCGCGCCCCGCACCTGCGCCGGATAGCCGCCCGACAGATCGATTATGGTATGCGGTCCCGGTTCGGTGCCGCGTCGGGAAATCAGGTTGATCACGCCGCCGATCGCGCCGGACCCGTACAGCGCCGCCATCGGGCCGCGCACGACCTCGATCCGTTCGATGTCGGATAACGTATCCACACCGAAATTGAATAATCCGCCGGGGTCTGACGCATCGTTGATCGGCATGCCGTCGCGCAGCACAAGTACGTGGTTCGAATTCGTGCCGCGCACGAAAACGCTGGCCTGCCCGCCCGGCCCGCCGGACGCACTGACCCGCAATCCCGGTATATCGGCCAAGGCGTCGGTCAGCGTGTTGTAGCCGCGTTCCTCGATGGTGCGGCGATCAACGATCGCGACCCCGGCAGGGATCGACGACATTGGGGTGGGAACCCGCGTGGCCGTAACGACCGCATCGGGTAAAACGATGTCCTCGGCGAAAGCCGGAACGCATGAAACCATTGCCAGCAATGCGAGCGATTTGCGCATGCGGGTTCTCCTGTCGACACTGTGCCGACGACACGCATGCGGGTTTCTCCCCGCTGCTCGGTGCACCCCGCCCGTCGCACGCGCGTAGTCTCGATGCCGGCCGGTCTCCTGGCTAACGGGTTGTCGCCTCGCCCGCCTTCTCGTTCCCCTGGGGGAACAATGGCAATCTGGGTCCGGCTATCCGTTTACAGTTGCGGGGGCAGCCGCCTTTCGGCAGTTCCCGTTTCAGCCCTTGCGGGCCACCGTCATCTCGGGGGAAACTGTCACATCCCAAGAGAGCGCACAATGATACCCCGCATAGAATTCGACCCCGACGCCCCGGTGCCGCTGTCCGGCCTGCGGGTGGTAGACCTATCCCGCCTCGTGGCAGGCAACATGATCAGCCTGCAACTCGCCGACCAAGGCGCCGAGGTGATCAAGATCGAAGACCCCAAAGTCGGCGATCCCTTGCGAGCCTGGCGCACCAAAGGCCTATCGCTGCACTGGAAAGTCTACGCGCGCAACAAAAAAAGCATGGCGCTGGATCTGCGTAACGAAGCCGGAATGACGGTGCTGCGGGATCTGCTCGCGACCGCCGATATCATGATCGAAAATTACCGCCCCGGCACGTTGGAGGCTATGGGACTCGCCCCCGCCGACCTGCAAAAGCGCAACCCGAAGCTGATCGTCGTCCGCGTCACCGGCTTCGGCCAGACCGGCCCGTACCGCGATCGGCCGGGCTTTGGCACCTTGGTGGAGGCGATGTCCGGGTTCGCATCCAAAAACGGCTTCGGCGATCGGCCGCCGGTCCTGCCGCCGTTGGCGATGGCCGACATGATTTCCGGCCTCTATGGCGCCTATGCCATTATGGTGGCGCTGCGTGTCGTGGAACGTGGCGGCAAGGGCCAGATTATCGATTTGCCGCTGCTGGAGCCGATGATTTCCGTCCTCGGGCCGGAAGCGGCGATGTACAAAGTCGGCGGGGAAAAGCCGAAGCGCACCGGTAGCCGGTCGTCGACCACGTCTCCTAGAAACGTCTACGAAACGTCCGATGGGCGGTTCATTGCGATATCCGCATCGATACAGCAAATGGCGGAGCGAGTTTTTCGGGCGATCGGCCGAGCGGATATGATCGAGGACCCGCGGTTTCGAACGAATACGGATCGGGTACGCAATATCGATCTATGCGACGGTATTGTCGCCGAATTCATCCTCGGCAAAACCTTGGCCGACAATATGGCGATCTTCGAAGCCGCCGAGGTCACCGCGATTCCGGTCTACGAAATCGACCAGCTCATCGACGACCCGCATGTACAAGAACGCGGGGTATTGGTGGAAGCGCCTGACGAGGAAGCTGGGTCGGTGCTGATGCACAACATCATCCCGCGCTTGTCCGAAACGCCGGGGCGTCTGCGTTCGGCGGCACCGTGGCTGGGTCAGCACAATGCCGAAATACTCTCCAGCCTGGGGCGCGACCCCGCGGCGATCGCCGCGTTGGCGGCCGCTGGCGTTATCAAGGAATCCCGATAATGCGTAAAAATCTACCCGTCTGGCGCTCGTTGATGTTCGTTCCGGTCACGGCGGAAAAATTCGTCCGAACCGGCGCCGATCGCGGTGCCGACGCGATCATTCTGGACCTAGAAGATGCGGTTGCTCCATCCCAAAAGGATCACGCGCGCACCTTGATCGCCGATGCGATTCCGCAAGTAAACCGCAACGGCGCCGATGTCGTCGTGCGCGTCAATCGTCCCTGGCGGATGCTGGTGCGCGATATCGAGGCAGCGGTTATTCCCGGTGTCGCGGCATTGATGTTGACCAAAGTCGATAGTCCCGAACACGTACATGCCGTCGCGGAAATTGTCGAGGAACTGGAAGCCGAACGGGGACTGCCGCCGGGTAAGCTCGATTTCATCGTTCTGGTCGAAACGGCGGCTGGTTTCTTCCGGATAAACGAAATTGCGAAATGCCATCCGCGGATCGTCGGTATCAGCCTGGGTTCGGAAGATTTCGCCGCCGATGTCGGCATGCAATCCGACCCCGAGGGATTGTTCTATCCGAAACAACATACCATTTTCGCCGCCAAGGCTGCCGGCATTATGCCAATGGGATTTATCGGCTCCATCGCCGATTTCCGCGATCAGGACGCTTTCCGAACAATCGTTCGTCGCTCCCGCAGGCTCGGTTTTATGTGCGCGAGTGCCGTGCATCCGTTGCAGGTGCAAGTTTTGAACGAGGAATTCTCGCCCGACCCGGCCGAAGTCGAAAAAGCCGAGAAAATGATTGCAGCCTACGACGATGCCTATGCCAAAGGACTTGGCGCCGTTCAATTCGAAGGTGCGATGATAGATGTTCCGGTAGTCAACCGAGCACGATCGGTGGTGGAAAGGGCGGCGGCGATTCGGGGGCGGGGTCGGTAACGGATCGAAGCAATCCCCCGCCACCGTTGCCGGGGCGGGGGGCCATTTCGTTCTAGCTATGCCACTTGAATTCCTGTTTTTTCCGTTCGGAACCCTGGCTCAGTTTCACATTGACCAAGGCGGGACCGTCGAAGCGCATGGCCTCGTCCAGCGCCGCCCGCAGGTCCTTCGGATCTTCCACATACGATCCATGACCGCCGAACGCCTGCATCATCAGGTCGTAACGCGCGCCCCAAATCAGCGTGTTCGGCCGCATGTTCAGCATGGGATTGGGCGGAATTTCCTCCATGCCCGGACCGATACCGCCGTTGTTGAACACAACGATTTTTGCCGGTAGCCCGTAACGACAGAGTGTCTCCATCTCCATGCCGGAGAACCCGATCGCGGAATCGCCGGACACATGCACGACAGGCTTATCCGGATTGGCCACGCAGGCCGCGACGACGAAGCCCAGACCGACGCCCATCGTGCCGTACGTGCCGGCGTCCAGGCGCGAACGCGGGTTGTAATTCGGCAACTGGGTGCGGCCGATATCCATCGTGCTGGCGCCTTCGGAGCAGATAATCGCGTTTTTCGGCACCCAGGCCGCGACATCGCGCAACAACCGATAATACCCGCCGGGTGCTGCTTCATCGGCGATCTGCGGTGCGATGGCAGCCGCGTTCTCGGCCGATTTTTTGGCGATGGCGGTGTGCCAGGGGGTTTCCTTCGGATAGAACCACTGCCGCCCTTCCAGCGCCTTATTCAATTGCCCGACGATCGCTTTGCCATCGCCGACCAGCGCGACCTCGGCCGGCTTGTTCTGGTGCATGGCTTCCGGTGAGATATCGAGTTGCACCACCCGCACATCCTTATTGTACCGCGGCGGCAGGCCGAAATGCATGATCCAGTTGAAGCGTGCGCCCATCAAAAACACGACATCCGCCTGTTGCAGCGCCAGGCTGCGCGCAGCCCCGACCGACAGCGGATGGTCGTCCGGCATCACGCCCTTGCCCATCGGCGAGGCCAAGAACGGCAATTGCGTGCGTTCGATGAAGGCCCTGACTTCGTCTTCTGCGCGCGACGATGCCATGCCCTTGCCGATGATCACCAACGGGCGTTGCGCCGATTGCAACACATCCAGTGCGTTCTCGATATATTCCGGCATCGTTTGGATACGGGGTGGATCGGGGCAACGCGCGGTTTCGATCGCCTCGCTCTCGTCGCACGAACCCAGAATGATATCGTCGGGAATATCGAGGTAGGTCGAACCCGGACGTCCGTATATCGACTGTCTGACAGCCATTTCCACGTAGAACGGAATGCGGTGCACATGTTCGATCGCATGCGCCCATTTGCTCACGGGCGTTGCGCACATGACCTGTCGTTCTTCCTGGAACGAGCCCATGCCGTTGCGATAGGTTTCCGAAGCGCCGCCGATCAGCAACATCGGCCAGCAGTTTTGCTGCGCATTGGCCAACCCCGCAAGGCCGTGGATCACGCCGGGGCCGGTCACCACGATGCAGGATCCCGGGCGACCGGTCAGATACCCGATCGCGCCGGCGGCATAGGACGCAGCTTGCTCGTTGCGCATGCCGATATACGGCAGGCCGGCTCGCTGCGCGGCCTCCGCGAGAGGGCCGACGGGAAATCCGACGACCCCGAACATGTACTCAACGCCTTGTTCCTTCAAGCTTTTGGCCAAAAGGTCGGCACCTTGTATACTAGCCATTATTCCCTCCTGTTGTCCGGCCACGTAAGGGCTCGGTTACGAACACGCGAAACAAGGGAAGCTTACGCCTTTGCACCAGAAGGGCAAATCGGACGGTATGCGCGCAGGGTTGGCGTGGCGGCTGCGGGCAAAATCCAGACGATACCAGCCGAACGACCGCTTGCATGACGGCATGAGGTTCGGTCGGCCGGTATCAGTCGTTCAGGTCCCTGCTCGGGTTCGCCTCCCCGCAGATGAAGCAGCAGGTGGTGCAACGATGTTCGTTGTTGCGCTCGACGCCCCAATGGGTGCGGGAATTGCCGCCCGTCGGCCACGCGCCGCCGCCGCAGGTCGGGCCGCGTAGACGGCGGCCAAGATCGTTACGACGTTCAGCAGCGGGCAGACCGTTTTCGCCAATCCTCGTTGGGGGTGTCTGGATTATGCGGCGCCTTGCAGGCCTTCCGCCACGGTGAACGGGGCCTCGGTCTTGGCGTGGATTTCGGCCAGGGTCACGTCCGGCGCGATGTCCACCAGCTTCAACCCGCCGTCGTGGCCCTTGGCCGATACTTGGAATACGCCGAGTTCGGTGACGATCAGATCGACCACGCCGGCGCCGGTCAGCGGCAGGTTGCAGCGCTTCATCAGTTTGGGTTTGCCGCCGGCTGTGTGTTCCATCAGCACGACCACGCGGCGCACGCCGGCCACCAGGTCCATCGCCCCGCCCATGCCCTTGACCATCTTGCCGGGGATCATCCAGTTCGCCAGATCGCCGTTTTCCGCCACCTGCAATGCACCGAGGATCGAGATATCGATGTGCCCGCCGCGCACCATCGCAAAGCTGGCGGCGCTGTCGAAGAAGCTGGTGGTCGGTAGTTCGGTGACGGTTTGTTTGCCGGCGTTGATCAGATCGGCATCCTCGTCGCCCTCGAACGGAAACGGACCCATGCCAAGCATTCCGTTTTCGGAATGAAGCTGGATCGACATGCCGTCGGGGATGTGGTTCGCCACCAAAGTGGGGATACCGATCCCGAGATTGACGTAGAAACCGTCTTGCAGTTCGCGAGCGGCTCGGGCCGCCATTTGGTCGCGGGTCCAGGGCATTTCTGTTGTCCTCCTTACGCGGCGCGCTTGCGCACGGTGCGCTGTTCGATCCGCTTTTCAATCGAAACCAGCGGAACGATACGATTGACGAATATGCCGGCGGTGACGATGTGGTCGGGATCCATCGAGCCGGATGCGACCAGATGTTCCACCTGCGCGACGACGATTCGCGCCGCAGTCGCCATCATCGGATTGAAATTCCGCGCGGTTTTGCGGTAAATCAGATTGCCTTCCGGATCGGCTTTCCAGGCGTGGACGATCGCCAAATCGGCGGTCAGGCCGCGTTCCATGATGTATTCGCGGCCGTCGAACATCTGGGTGGGCTTGCCCTCGGCGATCTGGGTGCCGGCGCCGGTCGCGGTGAAGAAGGCGGGGATACCGGCCCCGCCAGCGCGGATTCGTTCCGCCAGCGTGCCTTGCGGGTTGAATTCGATCTCCAACTCGCCGGCCAGGAATTGCTTGGCGAAGGTGGCGTTTTCGCCGACGTAGGAGCTGATCATCTTCCGCACCTGCCGGGTTTGCAGCAGCAGCCCCAGCCCGACGTCGTCGATGCCGGCATTGTTCGAAATAATGGTCAGGTCTTTGACGCCGCTGTCGCGCACCGCCTCGATCAGCGCGCCGGGAATGCCGCATAGGCCGAAGCCGCCGGACATGATGGTCATGCCGTCCTTCAGCACATCGGCCAAAGCAGTGACGGCATCGGAGTAGATTTTAACGATCGCCATTCGATCCTCGATTCGGTTAATTTTGTTCGACGGTGAAGCCGGCGTCGCGCATCGCTTCGGCCAGGGCGTCGGCGGTCGCGGAACCGACGACGATCACTTGTTTGGTGTCCAGGTCGGCGGCGACCGTCGCCCCGGCATCGATATCGTGCACAGCGCCGGTAATCGCTTTGATGCAACCCCCGCAGGTCATGTCGGGTACATGGAACTTGAGCATGAGCTTATTCCTGCACGATCGCCACGGCGCGGGTCCAACCGGCCGAGGCGCGATGGACCTTCACCGGAAAGCATACGACTTCGAAACCATGCGGCGGCAAGGATTCGAGGTTGTGCAATTTCTCCAGATGCGAATAACCGATTTCTCGGCCGGCGCGATGGCCTTCCCAGATCAGTTCTGCGTTGCCGGTGGCAGCGATTTTCTCCTTCGTGAGGGAAAACGGGGCATCCCAACTCCAGGCGTCGGTGCCGACCAGCCGCACCCCGCGTTCCAGCATCCACATCGTCGCCGCCTTGCCCATCCCGCAGCCGCTATCGACATAGTCGTCCTGCCCGTAGCGCGCGCCGGCGGCGGTATTCACCACCACGATATCCAGCGGGCGCAGCGTGTGGCCGATGCGTTTCAGCTCCGCCTCCACATCGCTGGGGGTGGCGACATAGCCGTTCGGCAAATGCCGGAAATCGAGTTTGACGCCGGCCTGAAAACACCATTCCAGCGGCACCTCGTCGATCCGCCACGACGGCTCCCCCCCTGGTTTCAGCGCGTGATTCATGGTGGAGAAAAAATGGTAAGGCGCATCCAGATGGGTGCCGTTATGGGTCGAGATGCGAACCTTCTCCACCGCCGCATACTCGCCGTTCGGCAGTTGATCCACCCGCACCCCCATATATTCGGCCATGGCGGGCGCGGTCTGGTGGTGATCGAGGTACTCGATCTCCGGCAGCATGTGCGGTGGATCGCTGCGGATCCCGGCTTTGAGCGGAACCGAAATATCGATCAGGCGGCGAGGCATCGTCTTACTCCGCAGCCGGCTGGAAACTGGCAGGATCGGCGCCGACACGGCCGGTGTCGTTGTCGGCCGCGCGCGGCATGCGGAAATCGTAACGAACCGACTGCAGGCCGGGGATGGGGCAATCCGGATTGTTGGCCGCGCTCACAACCAACGATGCCGAAACCCCGAATACCGTATCCGATCCGATATGGTCGTCGTCGCCGAAATACAGCGCCGAGACCAGTTCGCGATGCCCCGGCGCGGTGATCAGGATGTGGATATGCGAGGGGCGCATGCCGTGCCGGCCCTGGTTCTGCACCAGCTTGCCCACCGGCCCGTCCATCGGGATGGAATAGCCCAACGGGCGCACCGTGCGGAAATGGTAGCGGCCGTCTGCATCGGTGCGGAAATTGCCGCGCATGTCCATGTGCGCATCGGCGTGCGCCTGCACGTCGTAAAGCCCGTGCTCGTCGGTTTGCCAGACCTGCACCAGCGCATGCGGCAGCGGGGTGCCATCGTTATCGGCGACCTGCCCGTACAGCACGATTTCCGGCACCGACGGGTTCGCGATAATCGACGCGCCCAGCGGCAGTTCCGCCGCCCCTTCGCGGAAGAACGGGCCTAGCAGCGACGACTGCGTGCCCAACTCGGCCGCCTTTTTGTCGTGCAGCGCGTTGACTACCGCGCTCAGTCCCAGAACGTCCGACAGCAGAATGAACTCCTGCCGGATATCGGTGCAGGCTTTGCCGACCTGGGTCAGGAAGCCGATACTGGTCAGCCACTCGGCCGGGGTCAGATCGACTTCCCGAGCGAAGGCGTGCAAATGGCGGACGGCGGCGTCCATGATTGTTTTCAGACGCGGGTCGGCGGTTGTGGCCATCTGGGCCAGTGTCGCGTCGGTGACGGTATTTTCGTCGAGGTCGATCATTGGGGCGCTCCCGTCCGGGTGATTGCCCCCGGTATAATCGGATCGAGCGCCGTGCGCGAGGGTGGGGGCGCGACAAGGGGCGCAATAGGGCTTGCGGAACCCCGCCGCCCGCCTAGGATGATGGTAAGATTCGAAACAGGAGGGACTTCCGGATGATTTCGCGGCGGTTGGCCGGCGCATTGGGCGCCGCCATGATTGCAATGGCGGGCGTTGTCCCGGCCAAAGCAGACGAAAAGCCCATCACCATCGGATTCGGCATGGCCGAAACCGGCGGGCTGGCGCCCAATGGCAAAGCCGCATTGCTGGCCATGCAAATCTGGGAAGAAGAGGTCAACGCCAAAGGCGGGATGCTCGGTCGTCCCGTCAAGCTGATCCATTACGACGACCAGTCCAACCCCTCCAACGTGCCGGGCATCTACACCAAGTTGTTGGATGTGGATAAAGTCGATCTCGTGGTCAGCGGCTATGCGACCAACATGGTGGCCCCCGCCATGCCGGTCATCATGCAGCACAAGCGCACCTTCATTTCGCTGCTTGGCCTCGCGGTGAACAGCGAGTTCAACTATCCGAACTACTTCTCCTTCGGGCCGACCGGCGGGCCGTACCCGAAACAAAGCTTCGGACGCGGTTTCTTCGAAGTCGCGATGGCGCAGAATCCGAAACCCACCACCCTCGCGATCGTCGGCGCCGATGCGGAATTCCCGCGCAATGCCATCGAGGGCGTGCACGATCTGGCCAAAGAGTTCGGCCTGAAAATCGTCTACGATAAAACCTATCCGCCCAGCACCGCCGACTATACCCCGATCGTGCGCGCCATTCAGGCCACCAACGCCGATCTGGTCTTCGTCGCGTCCTATCCGCCCGACACTGTCGGCATGATCCGCGCCGCGCACGAGGTCGGGTTGAAACCGAAAATGTTCGGCGGCGGCATGGTCGGCCTACAGGCAACCGCCATCAAGGCGCAGCTTGGTCCGTTGCTGAACGGCATCGTCGATTTCGACTTCTGGCAGCCGGTCGGGTCCCTCGTGACGCCGGATGCAATGGCGTTCCTAAAGAAATACCAGTCCAGAGCGGCTGCCAACGGCACCGATCTGCTGGGCTACTATCTGCCGCCCTTCGCCTATTCCTACCTGCAGGTTCTGCAACAGGCGGTGGAGGGGACCAAAAGCCTCGATCAAGCCAAACTCGCCAACTACCTCCGCACGAATTCCTTCAAAACCCTGGCCGGCGACGTGAAGTTCGGCCCGAGCGGAGAATGGGTGGAAGCGCGGGTTATGGCGATTCAGTTCCAGGGCGTGACGAACAACGACGTCGAGCAGTTCCGCGACGCCAAGACGGTCAAAGTCCTCTGGCCGCCGTCTTTGAAGACCGGGGATGTTGTCTATCCTTACGGGCAGGCGAAGTAATCCTATCGCGTTTCTCGAAAACCCCGGTCCGGCGCATGCCGAGCCGGGGTTTTTTTATGGGCGCGAGGAGGAGAGGCCGGCCGATAAGGCGCGAAGCCGCTCCAAACCCCGGTCCCGCCGACCCATCTCCGCCAAGGAGGCCAAAGTCATCTCCAGATAAGCGGCGCAACTGCCCAGCGTGCCGGTCGCGTGCGCCAACCGTTCGGCAACCAAACCGTCGGGTAGCCGGCCGGCGTAACGATTATGGTTGCGGTTGACGACGAACGTTACGGCGCGCACCGGACCGCGATCGGTCTCGGCCAGAATCCAGCGCGATTTATACGCGTCGGTGAACAATTCCCGCCGCCATGCCAGCAACAACTCCTCCCGCGCGCGGGCGGCGGGAATGCGCAGCAGGGCGCCGTGGCAGGATCCGCCGCGTTCCAATGCCAGCATCAAACCGGGGTTTTCCGGCGTGCCGCGGCCCATATGCAGCCAGAGGCAGAAACGCCGATGCCACCCGTGCACGGCCCCAGGGATGCTTTCGGCGAATTCCAGCGCCGGGTTCCACATCAACGATCCATAGCCGAACAGCCAGACATCGGCGGCCGGATCGTAGGCGGCCAGCACCGAGTCGAGGTCGGCGCGAATATCGTCGTCCGAGCGAAATACGGTCCCAGGCGGTGCGCGCAGCCGCGCTGCGGCCAGAAGGGAGCCGTCGCGCAATCCGTCGCGGGTTACGACATGGGGTGTTCGGTCGGTCATGATCCCGTTCGCATCGGGCAGGCGGCGGCTCGGGTCAAGGGGGCAGCGTCGATCCGTCTGCGCCGCAAAGCCGAAAACCGGCTTTCGAGCGGGCTTTATACGCTGCTATTGCGTAACAGGAAGCGTCGGTTCAATGGCTGGATATCGCGCATGGTATGCGGGTAATGCCGGGTGAAAGTCTCGACTTGGCGCCTCGACGCCTTCAGCGCGGTTGGGAAGACTGTCCAGACAACGCCCTCATTGCAATTGCCGGTCGTGAGCGAACCCATGTAGCGGAACAGGTTCTGCTGGCCGGGCGGCAGCAATCGGCGCAGATCGATGGCAGGGGCGACCGGTTGCGGCGCCTCGGTCGCCGGCAGCAACGCCCAGATCGGCGCCAGGGCTGCGTTGTCGGCGGTATCGTATTCGAAAAACACGCCGAGCACTGCGAGGTTCTCGCCGGAGCGGTGCACGAAATGCCCCTCCATCGGGAATGATCGCTGCCCCATCCGGTGCTCGGCTGGCGTATGGAAATGAAACGACGCCAGATCGTAGACCGTACCGTCGATCACGATGGCGTTGCCCGGCGCGACAGTCGTTTCGAACGAATACTTGGTCTTCACGACATGCAGCGCGGGGATTTTGTAGTGGATTTGCAGCGGAGGAAGGGTTCGCGTATCGACTGTCCCATGCAACGGCTTCAGATCGATCGGCGATTGTTCGATCCCAGTTTCGCACAGCCCCCCATCGGCCGCGACGGCTTTGGCGCACAGCGCGCAACCGGTCAGCATGGCGAACAACGAACGACGGGCGAGCAGCGCTGGCATTGTCGGTTCCTTACTCTCGGTTAACCGTTTATGCCCGCGCGGCGGGGTTTCGTCAACGTTTTGGCAACGACAATGTCCAATCGCAGCCGACCCATTGCCCCGGTGGCAGGCGACCGACCGAGGGGAAATCCCGACGCGCCCCGAACGCGAACTGGCTGTCGTGGATCAGGGCGCTGTGGCGGATGGTTGGCCACATTGCCTCCCGCAGGAAATCCTGATCCGAGGTATATCCGGCGACCGATCGGCTACCGGCGAACCAGGCGCGGATCGTCGGCAGCATCGGCGGCAAGGCATCGCGCACGCCGCCCCACAGCCCGGCCAGCACGAGATCGCAATGATCGAACCGATCGCGCATCGCGTGAAAATGCCGGTTGGAGGCGATCCATTCGTCCACCGCCACCCGTTCCCGCACATTCAGCAACGAATCGGCATCGCGCACGATGTAACGATCCACCGCCGGATCGTCGGCGATCAAAAAGCGCCACAGGGTGCCGTACGGGCGGCTTGGCAAACCCTCCACCAGCGCAATCTGCGCGCCTTCCCGTCGCAGGGCGGCGATCGCGGTTTCGGGCACGCTGCGATCCACATGGAACCGACAGGTCCAACCGGGGTAAACAAACGCTGCGGCCCGAGCATTCGCGATCGCACCGTCGATATATCGGGTGGCGTCGCCGAACAACGAGAACGCAACGATATTGCGCGTCGGCGTGCCGGCATCGAACGGCGGCACCGCCACGCCGGCCAGGGGACGGGCGGGACCGACTGCGGCAGCGTCCTTCAACGCCAGGCACTGCGTCCCCGCCGCTTGCGCTTCCGCCAACCGCCCGAGTGCGCCGAGGCTGGCGACCAGGACGCTGTGCAACAGGAAATTGTTGGGATGGCGGGCGATGGCAAGCCGCGCGCGATCCACGACGGCGTCCCATTGGCGTAACAAAAAGCGGGTATAAACGGCATTGTAGGCGGCATCGGCATCGTCGGGCAGGCCGGCTGCGGCGCGATCGTTCCAGGCCAGTGCTTTCTCCGCCTCGCCCCGACGGAGCCAGTAAAATCCCAGAAGTTTCGCGATCTCGGCTTGCAGCGCGGGATCCGTTGTTTCGACGAAACGGGGTTCCAACGTCAGGATATCGTCGGTCGGGCCGCGCGCGGACAATGCGGCCACGACGGCGGCGAAGTGTTCCGCGACCGTACCGGCAGCGGCGGTCACCGGCGGTATAATCCCTGCCCAGCCGTAACGATCGCGTGTAGCCCGAAACCCAGGAAGATCAGCCCCGACACCCGCGTTACGGCAAGCGCATGCCGTCGGTAAAACTGTCGCACCGGCCCCGCGCCGACCATGCCCAACAGCAGCAGATCGGCGGCAACGAAGCCGACGCAGGCGGCGCCCAGCAGCGGCGCGAACGCGTTCCAACCCAAGCTGCCGGCATGATCGGCCAACAGCGCGGTGAACATCGCGATGGCCACCGGATAGGCCTTGGGGTTGGATATCCCGAACGCCAAGCCGCGCAACACCGGGCGGCGCAATGCGTCCTCCCGCGTGCCATCCCCCGATGCGCGGGACATCGTTGCGCGTACGCCGAGCCAGCCGAGGTATAAACCGCAGAGCAGGCCGAGGATGTCGAAAACCAGGGTGCCGAACGATCGCGCGCCGAGGATGGCGACCAGCGATAGCGACGCCCAAAGAATATCGCCGACGAACAGCCCGCCGAGGAACCAGGCCCCGGCCCGTCGCCCCTGGCTGGCGCCGATTCCCAGCAGCGCCAGAAACGCCGGCCCCGGCGCCAAGGTATAGGCGGCGCCGGAGACGGCGGACGCGAACAGTAGTCCGGCGTTAACCGCCAAACCCCTGATCCCACGGTTCCGGCAGCATGATATAGCCGTCGCCGCTGCGGGTCAGATGGGCAAAGCCGGGGAAATGCACATGCATCCCGGCAATGAGTTGCCGATCGTTGGTAACCATATCGAACACCTTGGTGCGCGTCGCGGCGGCGGCGTGCGGGTCGGTGTCGAAGGCCATGGTGACCTCCGGCCGAGGGATCTGAACCTCCGGCACATGGATGATATCGCCCCAGATCAGCAACGAGTCCTTGCCCGACGCGACCATGTAACCGCTATGGCCGGGGGTATGGCCGTGCATGGGCATGGAACGGACGCCGGGGAATACCTCCACGCTGCCGGTATAGGTCTTCATCTGGTTGTGGTACGGCGCCATCTGTTCCCGAGCAGCCTGGAAATACAGCATCTTGGCGCGTTCCGGCGCGGCGTTCATGGCGACGTCGTCGTTCCAGTGCTTGGGTTCGTTCTGATGCACCACCAACTCGGCATTCGGGAAGAATTTCTCCCCGGTTTTCGGATTGGTCAGTCCGGCCGAATGGTCGGGGTGCATGTGTGTCAGGATGACGGTGTCGATATCGGCCGGGTTCACCCCAGCAGCTTTCAGGTTCTGTTGCAGCTTGCCGGCGGTGGGCATCAGATAATCGCCGGACCCGGTTTCGACCAGCGCAAGGCGGCCGGCGGAATAAATCAGGTAGCAATTCACCGACGTCCGACGCCCCGGCCGGAATGCGCCGGTCAGCAACGCGTTGGCATCGTCGGCGCCGATGTTCTGCATCACATCGACGGTGCCATCGAGGTAGCCGTCCGACAAAGCGGTGACCACGATATCGCCGATACGGCGGTGGTAGAATCCGGGGATTTGCTGGGTGGGAATCGTGACCAACGCGGTGCTCCTTATTGGGCGATGTAGCCGCCGTCGATCACCAATTCGGTGCCGGTGACGAAGGATGCTTCATCGGATGCGAGAAAGAGCACGCCATACGCGACCTCGATCGGTTCGCCCAGACGCCGCAGCGGCGTTGCGGCAATTTTGCTGGCGCGTCCCGCCTGATTGGTGGCGTTCAGCATCGGCGGCATGTAGCCGGGATGGACGGAGTTCACCCGCACGCCTTTCGGCCCGTACTTGGCAGCGGCGGATTTGGTGTAGATCCGCACCGCACCTTTGGACGCCGCGTAGCCCGGATGGCTGTCCTCGCTGCCGACGAAACCCATGATCGAGGAAATATTCACGATCGAGCCTTTGCCGGCTTTGGCCATTTCTGCGGCGGCGTGCTTGGTGCCCAGAAAGACGCTGGTGGCGTTGACGTTCATGATCCGCTGCCAACCTTCCAGCAGATCGATATCGCCCACCGCGCTACCGGAAATGCCAGCGTTGTTCACCAGAATATCCAGCTTGCCGAACGTCGCGACCGTCTCGGCGATCAGGTTCTGCCAATCGGTCTCGCTGGTGACATCGGTGCGCACGAAGCGCGCGCGGCCCTGACCGGCGTTGATATCCGCCGCCAACGCTTCGCCCTGCCGTTCCAGCACGTCGGCAATGACCACCGCCGCGCCCTGTTCGGCGAACAGCCGTACCTCGGCCTCCCCCATGCCATTCGCGCCGCCGGTGACGATCGCGACCTTGCCCTTGAGACGCATATGTTTTCTCCCGTGCCGATGCTCGGATCATCCGACAGCGGGGGCGTCTGGGCAAGTCGGCCGAGTTATTTTCGAAAAACACCGCCGTTCTTAACGTTTCATTAATCCTTCTGTTGCAAATTCATTTTACAGGCTCATCGAGGACCCCCCATGCAGACCGACAACGACCGTGCCGTTCGCCTGAAATTCATGAACATCGATGCCGAAACCAGCCGCGTCCTGGCTGCTTTCGCCCCAACGGTCGAAGCCGCGCTGCCCGCATTGATGGATGATTTCTATCGCCACGTGACCCAGATCCCCGCGCTGGCCAAGATGCTCGGCAACGATGTGCCCCGTTTGAAGACAGCGCAGGGCAGCCATTGGACGAAGCTGTTTTCGGGGCGGTTCGACGATGCTTATTTCGCCAGCGTCCGCGCGATCGGGTTGGTGCACGAACGCATCGGGCTGGAGCCGCGATGGTATATCGGCGGCTACAATTTTGTCCTCGGTCGGCTCGTTGCGCTGGCAGTGAAGACCCATCGTTGGTCGCCGGTACGGGCAGCGGCCCTGACCACGGCGTTGAACTGCGCTGTGTTGCTGGACATGGATATTGCGATATCGGTCTATCAGGAAAAAATGATGGCCGAACGCGGCCTGCGCCATCGGATCGAAGGTCTGACCCAGGCCTTCGGCGACTCCGTCGGCGACATGGTGGGACACGTGTCCTCGGCCGCCACCGAATTGCAGGCCACCGCGCAATCGATGACCGGTACCGCCGAACAAACGATGCGGCAGGCCGCCAACGTCACCGCCGCCGCCGAAGAAGCCAGCGTCAACGTGCAGACCGTCGCCAGCTCGGCCGAGGAACTGGCGTCCTCGATCGCCGAAATCTCTCGTCAGGTGGCGCTGTCGGCGAAGATTGCCGGCAAGGCCGCCGACGACGCGAAACATACCGATGGCGTGGTGCGCGCGCTGGCCGAGGGCGCGCGGGCGATCGGCGAAGTGGTCGGGCTGATCAGCAATATCGCCGGTCAGACCAACTTGCTGGCGCTGAACGCCACCATCGAAGCGGCGCGGGCAGGCGACGCCGGTAAGGGCTTCGCCGTGGTCGCGAGCGAGGTCAAGAGCCTCGCGAACCAAACCGGCAAAGCAACCGATCGGATCGGCCAGCAGATCGCCCAGATTCAGGCCGCAACCAACGAAGCCGTCGCCGCGATCCAAGGCATTTCCAGCACGATCGCCGAGGTGAACGACATCGCCGCCGCCATCGCCGCCGCAGTGGAGGAACAAGGCGCCGCAACGCAGGAAATCGCGCGCAATATTCAGCAAGCCTCGGCCGGGACACAGGATGTCGGGGCCAACATCGCCGGTGTGAACGAAGGCGCCAGAACGACCGGCGCCGCCGCCGGGGAAGTGCTGTCGGCAGCAAGCGAATTGTCGCGTCAAGCCGAACGCCTGACCGGCGAGGTCGGCCAGTTTCTCGTCGCCGTCAAAGCAGCCTGACCTCAACCCCGCAGGAGTATACAGTCTATGTCGATTTCCTCACGTTTTGCCAATCTGAAGGTGCGCACCAAAATCGTTGCCGGTTTCGGTGCCGTGCTGGTCATTCTCGCGGTGACCGGCGGCATGGGACTGCATGCGCTGGGCCGGATCGGCGATGCAAACGCCTATGTCGCCAGTCGCATGAATGTCCTGACGATCGTTGCCGAAATCGAGCTACGCTTCGCAATCCCTCGCCGTTTCGTACGGGAGTTCTCGCATAACGGCGATGCGGCGATGGCGCAGCAGGCGAAAAGCGCGTTGAAACAGACCAAAGAGGTCTTGGAACGCGGCATCGCCGTGCTGGTCGTCCCGGAGCGCAAGGCGAAAGCACAGGCTATGGCCGATGCGCTTGCCAGTTACATGCAGAATTTCGAACACATGGAAGCGATCGTGACTCAGGCGCGGGCATTGCAACGCGACGTGCTCGATGTGACCGGGTCGAAAGCGCATGCCGATCTTGTTTCTCTCATGACCGTCGCGGGCCGCACTGGCAACAACGACGTGACAATGCTCGCGATGCGCGGAATCGAGGCGCTGTCGGATGCAAGGTTGAATGCCAATAAATGGATCGGCACTCACGACGACAATCAGGCGAAGAAAACCGATGAAAAATTTTCGGCGTTGCATGCGGCCTTCGCGGCGACCGAACACGCCGTCCATGCCACCGTGCTGCAGCCGCATTTCGATGGCGCGGTCGCAGCGACGAACCAATATACCGACGCTTTCCATCGCATCGTGGCACTGACCAATGAAAGCGACGGTCTCGTCAACGGCAAAATGACCGAAGCGGCGCTCCTTATCGAGGCTAATTCGGAATTCATCAAACTAGCCGTCAGTCAGGACGTGCAGCGAGCCGGCGGCGAAATTCGGGACACGATCTCGGACAATCGGACCGTTAGTGCCGTCCTCGTCGCGGGGGGCCTGCTTCTGGGGGCCGGCTTTGCGTGGCTGATCGGCGGGGCGATTGCCGGTCCGATCCTCGGCATGACTGCGGCGATGCGCAAACTTGCCGATGGCGATACCGACCTCACGGTCCCAGGCATCGGCCGCAGGGACGAAGTCGGTTCGATGGCGACGGCTTTGCAGGTGTTCAAAGATAACCGCGTTGCCGCCGATCGTCTGGCCGCCGAGCAGGAAACCGAGCGGAAGGTCAAGGAACAGCGCGCGGCGCGGCTGGAAAGTCTGACCGATTCGTTCGAGAAGACCGCCGGAGAACTGGTGGCCATGGTGTCCTCGGCCGCGACCGAACTTCAGGCAACGGCGCATTCGATGACCGGCACGGCCAGTCAAACCACCCAGCAAGCCTCGACCGTCGCCGCCGCCGCCGAGGAAGCCAGCGTCAATGTGCAAACGGTGGCCAGCGCGGCGGAGGAACTCGCCGCCTCGATTGGTGAGATCTCCCGCCAAGTGGCGCAGTCGGCAAAGGTCGCCGGCCGGGCGGTGGACGATGCTCGACGCACCGATACCGTGGTCCGCGCGCTGGCCGAGGGGGCGCAGAAGATCGGCGAGGTTGTCGGCTTGATCAGCGACATCGCGGGGCAGACCAATCTTTTGGCGCTGAATGCCACGATCGAAGCGGCCCGCGCCGGGGATGCCGGCAAAGGCTTCGCGGTGGTGGCGAGCGAGGTGAAAAGCCTCGCGACCCAGACTGCCAAGGCGACCGAGGACATCGGCCGGCAAATCGCGCAAATCCAGGCTTCGACGAAGGAGGCGGTGGAGTCCATCCAAAGCATCGGCGCGACCATCGCGGAGGTCAGCGAAATCGCTGCCGCCATCGCTGCGGCGGTAGAGGAACAAGGCTCCGCGACCCAGGAAATCGCTCGGAATGTGCAACAAGCGGCGATCGGCACGGCCGAGGTGACCTCGACCATAACCGGTGTCAGCGAAGGCGCCAGCAGCACCGGCGCCGCCGCGACCCAGGTGCTCGGCGCGGCGGAGGAACTGTCGCGCCAGTCGGAACGGCTGAATGGGGAGGTCGGGCGGTTCATCGCCGGGGTGAAGGCGGCTTAGCCACAGGTGAAAGCGGCCTAGGTTTCACGAACCGTGCCGTTCGGGCAAACTTGCCGGACCGGCACGGAGGAACCAATGGACGCGTTGCGTTGCACGATCATGCGCGGGGGCACCAGCAAGGCGGTGTTCCCTGCGGGAAGAAGACCTGCCGCCGCCCGGTGCCGAACGCGATGGCATCGTGCTGCGGGTGTTCGGCTCCCCGGATAAGCGCCAGATCGACGGCCTCGGCGGGGCCGATCCGCTGACGTCGAAGCTGGGACCTCCACCGCTTGCACCGGAGTCGCCGCGCGCATCCCCGGCAGCATCGTCTACGAAATGCTGCGGCCGGAAGCGCAAGAGCGGTTGGAGATCCGGATCGGGCACCCGGCCGGACCGCGCGGCGCATTCTGGACGGCACGGTCTATCTGGACGCCGACGAGGCTTGAGCGGTAGGCTTCGTTCAGCCGATTGTTTGGTAGACCGCTTCCTCGAACCGATCCAACAAATCCAGGACGGTTTTGTCGCCGAACGGCAGCACCTGGGTCATCAGCACGCCCGCGACCTTTTTCTTCGGGTCCAGCCAGTAATAGGTGTTGTTGATCCCGGCCCAGGCCAAGCTGCCGGCGCTGCGGCGGCCGGGCACGTCCTGGGTGTTGATCAGGAAGCTCAACCCCCATTTCTTGTCCATGCCGGGGAACAGCTCCACGTCGTTCGACATCGCCGGCTTGGCGCTGATCATCGGCAGCACGTTCAACGCGCCCATGTGGTTCTGCCCCATGCTCGCCACCGTATCCGGCTGCAGGATGCGGGCACCATTGAACGACCCGCCGTGCATCAAAGCTTGCAGGAAAATCAGGTAGTCCTGCGCGGTGGAGAACAAACCGCCGCCGCCGGCGTAGAATTCCGGGTTCTCGGCCGGTTTGGCAACCTCGAACGGGGTCAGCCCGCCATCGGCGCCCCGGCTGTGCACGGTGGCCAGCCGCCCTTCCCACTCCGGCCGCAGCACGAAGCCGGTGTCTTTCATGCCCAGGGGGTCGAACAAATACCGCCGCATGTAGGTTTCGAGGTCGAGGCCGCTCGCGACCTCCACCATGCGGCCGGCGATGTCGATGTTGATGCCGTATTCCCAGCGCTCCCCGGGATCGAAACCGAGCGGCGCGTGCAGCGCGGCCAGCTTGCCGGTGCGGGCGGCGGGCAGCGCGGTGTCGGTGGCGAAGCGGTTCATATCCTCGTTCCAGGTGTCGTAAACGAACCCGGCGGTATGCGTCAGCAGCTTGCGCAGGGTGACGACGCCGCGGGCGGCGCGCAGCACCGGGTTGCCGCGCCCGTCGTAGCCGAGCAGGACTTTGGGTTCGGCGAGGAAGGGGAGGATTTCGCCGGCCGGGCGGTCGAGGTCGAGTTTCCCGCGCTCCACCATCTGCATGCAGGCGGCACCGGTGATCGCCTTGGTCATGGACGCGATGCGGAACACGGTATCGGTGGTCATGCGGTGGACGCCGCCGAGGCTGCGCAGGCCGAAACCGTTATTGTAAATGGCCCCGGAGGCATCCGCCACCGCACCGACCACGCCGGCCACTTTGGTCCCAGTGATGGCATCGGCAAGCACACGATCGATCAGCGCGGTGGTCCGCATGTCGGTATCCCCATTGTCGGTCGCCGATTATGGCCCGGCGCGGCCCGGTTGCATATGCCGGGGTCCAGGGCGAAACTGCGGCAGAGCAGTAACGGGAGCACCAGAATGCACGAACAACACGTTATCGTCACCACGAAACACGGCAAGATGCCGGCCTTCGTCGCCTGCCCGGAAGGGCCGGGGCCGTTTCCACCGATCGTCCTTTATATGGATGCGCCCGGCACGCGGGAGGAACTGCGCCACCACGCCCGCCGCATCGCCCGGCACGGCTATTTCTGCATCCTGCCTGACATGTACTACCGTCTTGGCACCGTGCATTTCGACATTCCGCGCCGCGACGACGCGATGTCGGCGGTGATCCGCGCGGCGATGCACAGCATCGACAACGCCCTGGTGGTGGACGACACGGCCGCCATCCTCGGCTGGCTCGACGGTAACGACAAAGTGAAGCCCGGCGGCGTCGGCTGCGTCGGTCATTGCATGAGCGGGCAGTACATCACCACCGTTTCGGCCAAATTCCCGACCCGCTTCGTCGCGGCGGCGTCGCTGTACGGCGTCGGTCTGATCACCGACAAGCCGGATTCGCCGCATTTGCTGTTGGACCAAATCAAGGGCGAGCTTTACTACGGCTTCGCGGAAACCGATGCGTCGGTGCCCGCGCATATCCCGCCGGCCATGGACGAAGCTTTAAAGAAGTCCGGCGCACGCTACACTTTGAAGGTTTTTGCCGGTTCGGCGCATGGTTACACCTTCGCCGAGCGCATGGCGTATCACCCGACGGCCTCGGAACAGACCTGGGCCGACATGTTCGACATGTGGGATCGCCACCTGAAATAGGCACCGCGAAACGCCCCCTCCCATTGCGCGGGGGAGGGGGCGCCGCCTATGCGGCAGAACGCTTTACGAAGCCGGCCCGATCCGGCCCCGACATTCCCCGAACCCGATCGACACCATCCCCGGCCGCCGGCAATGCGCTCGGAATACGATATCGTCGCCGTCCACCAGATAATGCCGCGTCTCCCCGTTCCCCAGATCGATCGCCTTCTGGCCGCCGCGGCTCATTTCCAGCAGGCAGCCCTCGGTGCCGACATCGGGGCCGGACACGGTGCCGGTCCCCAACAGATCGCCGGGCATCAGGTTGCAACCGTTCGACGTGTGGTGCGTCACCATCTGCGCCACCGTCCAATACAAAACCGATGCGTTGACCGTCGAGAGCCGATGCGGCGGCGTCCCCTCCGCGCGCATCCGAGCGGAATGGATATAGACCTCGAAATCGATGTCCAGGCCGCCATGGGCCTGATCGTCGCCGTCCAGCAGATGCGGCAACGGCGCCGGATCGCCGTCCGGGCGTGGCGGTTGGGCGCGGCGGAACGGGGCCAGGGCCTCGGGTGTGACGATCCAGGGGGACACGAAGGACGAGAAGCTTTTGCCCAGGAAGGGACCGAGCGGCTGCGATTCCCAGGATTGAATGTCGCGGGCGGACCAATCGTTCAACAGGCTGAACCCGGCGATATGGTGCGGCGCCTGGGCGATGGGAATCGGCTCCCCGACTGGGTTGCCGGGGCCGATCCAAATGCCGAGTTCGATCTCGTAATCCAGGTTGCGGCAGGGGCCGAAGCTGGGCGCGGCTTCGTCTGGGCGTTTGCGTTGGCCGTTCGGGCGCTTCAGCGGCGAGCCGGACAACCGCACGGAGGACGCGCGGCTGTGATACGCGACGGGGACGTAACGGTAATTCGGCAGCACGGGATTGTCGGGTCGGGTGATCCGACCGGCGGTGATCACATGTTCGATGCCGGCGAAGAAATCGGTGAAGTTGCCGACCTGCACCGGCATATGGGCGGTGCAGGCGGCGGCGTCGTGCAGGATGCGGGCGGCGTAGGCCCGACCGGCGCCGCCGGTTGCCAGCAGGTCCGACACCGCGCGGCGCAAGGCTCGGCGGGCGGCCGAACCGGCGTCGAGCAGCGCGTTCAGGCTGCGACCGGATGCTTCCTGTGCCGCCGCCAGCGCGGCGCCGGCGAACAATCCGCATCCCACCGCCGCACCGATATCGAAAATACTGTCGCCGATCGCGATCCCGCCGCGCGGCCCGCCGCCGGCCGGGGCGAACACACCCAAAGGCAGGTTCTGGATCGGGAACTCGGCGTGCCCATTCGCGGATGCGACCCAACTCGTGCGGGTGGGGTCCAGGGTGGGATCGTGCATCGTTTCGTTCATGGGGTGTTTCCTGTAAACATTTTCGGCAGCCCGTCCCATGTCGAGTCGTAATCGGTTTGCCGCTCGGGGATGGTCAGAGCGTGCTGCGTTGGGTGCAGAACCTGCCGCGTTTCGAACATGAACGCCAGGGTGTCGGTCAGTTTGGTCGGTGCCAATTCCGCCTCGATGGCGCGTGCGACGGTCGGGGCGTCGGGGCCGTGCGCGGAAAGCATGCCGTGCAACGACAATCCGCCGGGAATGAAACCGGCTGCTTTCGCGTCGTATGCTCCATGTACCAAACCCATGCACTCGTTCATGATGTTGCGGTGGAACCAGGGCGGTCGGAACGTGTGTTCCGCCACCATCCAGCGCGGCGGAAAGATGACGAAGTCGACATTCGCCACGCCGTCGGTGTCGGTCGGCGCGGTCAGCACGGTGAAGATCGACGGATCGGGGTGATCGACGCCGACGGTGCCGATCGCCATGAACCGCGCGAGGTCGTATTTGTACGGCGCCAGATTGCCATGCCACGCAACAACATCGAAGGGGCAATGTTTCAGCGTCGTTGCCCAAAGCGAACCCATATATTTTTGTACCAACTCCGTTTCGCAGTCGCTATCCTCGAAGCGCGCGACGGGAAAGAGAAAATCGCGTGGGTTGGCGAGACCGTTTGCGCCGATCGGCCCGAGGTTCGGCAGACACAGCGCCTGGCCGTGATTTTCGCAGATGTAACCACGAGATTTTCCATCGGGCAGGGCGACGCGGAAACGAATCCCGCGCGGGATGACGGCGATTTCTCCCGGTGCGATTTCCATCGCCCCCAGTTCGGTTGCGATATCGAGCCGACCCGACTGCGGCACGATCAACAATTCCCCATCCGCATTCCAAAACACGCGTTCCATATCCGCATTTGCTCGGTAGATATGAACGCTGACGCCGGTGCCGCCGGTCGTGTCGGTGTTGGCCAGCATCGTGACGATACCAGCGACGAAATCGGTCGATTTGTCGGGAAATATCAGTGGATCCCAACGGAATCTATTCGGCGACGGATCGGACAACGCGCCGCCAAGCGTCCCGTTGGATATGCGTTTGTAGGGACCGTGCATCGCCGACGGACGGATGCGGTAAAGCCAAACGCGCCGGGATCGATGACGAGGAACGGTAAATGCGGTGCCGGATATCTGCTCGGCATAAAGCCCGAACGGTACATGTTGCGGGGTATTCTGTCCAACTGGCAAGGCCCCCACAACAGCTTCGGTTGCGTGCTCGTTGCCGAAACCCGACTGGTACGACAGCATGGTGTATCCTCCGATTGTAGTCCGTTCGTATTTCGATATACTTGCGAGCGGTTGGTTCCTTGTTATAATGTCGTATGTGGGAGTAGTTGTAAATGAAATCACCGTCGAAAAAGGAAGCGGATTCGGTGCGTGCGGCGATCGCTTTCGATCTGGACGAATTTTTGCCTTATCGCCTATCCGTTACGACAAATCGAGTTTCGCGCCTGTTCGCCAAACAATATGCAGCGCAGTTCGGTTTGACTATTCCGGAATGGCGGGTGTTGGCCGTGGTCGGTCGATTGGGTACGTGTTCCCCCACCGGGGTCGGCGAATGGTCGGCCATGGATAAGGTCAAAGTCAGCCGCGCGGCAGCCGCTTTGGTGGTGAAGGGATTGTTGCGCCAGACGCAGGACCCGAACGACGGGCGCGGCCGCCTGCTGCGTATGACCCGCAAGGGCGTAACAGTGCACAGCGGTATCGTCCCGCTCGCCCGTTCCATCGAAGCCACCCTGGCCGAGGGGCTGACCAAAACCGAGTGGGCCGCACTCAACAAAGCGCTGGTCAAACTCAGCGAGCATGTCCTGGCGATCGAAGGACCCGACCCCGGCGGCGGCCCGGATTGACGGGAACGCGGAACACCGCCACAGGACGGCTATGGCCGAATCCCTCCGCGCCGATCCGATCGGTGTTCCGCACGGTTTTTTCACACGTCGCGGTGGTGTATCCACCGGGCCGTTTGCCAGCTTGAATTGTAGCCTGTCCAGCGCCGACGACCGCGAGGCCGTGCTGGAAAATCGCGCTCGCGTAGCCCGAGCGCTTGGGGCCGAACCGAGCAGGCTGTTGGGGCTGACGCAGGTGCATGGGCACGCGGTTGCAACCGCGACGGAGCCCTGGATCGCCGGCGCCGGCCCGCGCGCCGATGCCATGGTGACCGACCGACCCGGCCTCGCGCTCGGTATCGTCACCGCCGATTGCGCCCCGGTCCTGTTCGCCGACACAACCGCCGGGGTGATCGGCGCAGCCCATGCCGGCTGGCGCGGCGCGGTATCCGGCGCCATCGAGGCCACGATCGACGCCATGCTCGCCCTCGGTGCCAGGGCAGACCGGATCGCGGCGGCGGTGGGGCCGTGCATCGGCCAGAATTCCTACGAGGTCGGCGCCGATCTGCGCGATGCCGTGCTGGCCCGAGCCGCCGCCGATGCGGTGTTTTTCGTCCCCGGCAAGCGCGCGGATCGCTGGCAGTTCGATCTGCCGAGCTATTGTGCCGCGCGGTTGCGGGCTGCCGGGGTCGGTTCGGTCGTCGAAATCGGCGCCGATACCCTGGCCGAGGAAGATCGGTTCTTCAGCCATAGGCGCCGCACATTGGCCGGCGGCGGCCCGATCGGGCACCAGATTTCGGCAATCGCCCTTGTCTAAGCTGCCCCTTTTGCTGTGGCTGCTGCTGCTGGTCGGACTGGCCGGCTGCGGCGATTATCCGACGCCGTTCAAGGGCAATCCCGGCGCCACCGCCGCGCGCCTGGCGCAGCCGACGGCCCCGTTGCTGGTGGTTGTCGCCCCCAACGATGCGGCGCTGCCGATCGATGCCCGTGGCGCCTTGGCCGAACGACTGGCGACGGCGTTGCAGGCGGAGGAAGTGCCGGCCCAGGCAAAACACCCGGCGCGCGGCGATTGGCAGTTGGTGTCCCGACTGGACACGCGGGGCGCCACCAAGGTGCCGGTGTTCGAGGTGTTGGATCCCGCCGGCAAGGCGTTGGGCAGTGTCGAGGGGCGGGCGGCCTCGGCCGACACCTGGGCGGTCGGTAGTCCGGACTTCCTGCGATCGGTGGCGATCGAAGCGGCGCCGCGCATTTCCGCTCTGCTGACCGGCATCCGCATCGGCCGCGACCGCGCCGACCCCAACAGCCTGCTGAACCGCCCGGCCCGCGTCGCGGTGTTCGAGGTGACGGGCGCCCCCGGCGACGGCAACCCGGCACTGACCCGGCAGGTGCGTCAGCGCCTCGCGGCCTATGGGCTGCTGGTGCAGATCGACAAAGACGGTGCCGATTTCCTGATCCGGGGGCAGGTCGCGGTCGCGCCCACGCCGAACCGGAAGGAACGGGTCGAGATCGATTGGACCGTTACCCGCCCGAACGGGGACGAACGCGGCAAGGTCACGCAGTTGAACGAAATACCGGCCGGATTGCTGGATCGCTACTGGGGCGACGTTGCGGTTGCGGTCGCGACCGAGGCTGCGGGCGCGCTTAACGATGTCGTGCTGAGCCAGACTGGACGGGATGAGGCGGCGAAAGCGGCGGCGGCCGGCAAGAAGTAATACCGACCCGCCGGCCGCTGCCGGCAAGAAATAATACCGACCCGCCGGCCGCTGCCGGCGATTATTTCGCGCGCACTTCCTCGTTCAACGCGGTCTCGTAGACCTTGATCACCGAGGATGAATCGGCCGAACCGAGGCCCATGCCGCGCGCCATCCGTTGCAGGTTCATCACCTGCGGCGCGATCATGCCGGGCACACCCAGCTCGTCCGCCAGTTCCAGCGCCAGACGCAGATCCTTGTGCGCCAGATCCAGCGCGAAGCTGGGGGCAAAATTGCCGGCGAAGGCTTTGGTGGCCATGTTGGCATAGCCGCTCGATGCGCCCGACGCGTTGCGGATCACCATATCCAGCTTCTTCAGATCGATGCCGGACCGCTTGCCCATCATCAGCGCTTCGGCCGCGGCGGCGGCGTTGCAGAAGGCCAGCATGTTGTTGATCAGCTTGGCGACCGACCCGAAGCCGATATCGCCGAGGTGAATGACCTCCCCGCTGAAGGACTTCAGCAGCGGCAGGTTGCTTTCGAACACCGAGGCATCGCCGCCGACCATGATGACGATGGTGCCGTCGGTCGCCCGCGCGGTGCCGCCGGACACCGGCGCTTCCAGCATCTGGATGCCCTTGGCGGCCATGCCCTCGGCCACGCGCCGCGCGGTTGCCGGCGCGTTGGTGGACAGATCGATGAACACGGTTCCCGGTTTGGCGTTGGCGGCGATGCCGGCCGGGCCTAGGGTCACGTCCTCGACGATTTTCGGCAGCGGCAAAGACGTGATGACCACATCGCAGCGGGCAGCAACATCGGCGACGGACGTGCCGGACGAAGCACCGAGATCGGTGCAGGCCTTCACCGCGTCGGGATTGAGGTCGAATACAATGACCTCGTGGTTCGTGTTCTTGATGATATTGCGGCACATGGGGCCACCCATGTTGCCGACACCGATGAAACCGACCTTCATATAACCTGCTCCGTCTGGCGCCGGACGATCCGGCGTGTGCGCGGGAGTTTGGCGTACTTGGGCCGGGAAGTCAGCGGCACGGCATGCCGATGCGGGACGTCAGTTCTCCCGCAGGGCCAGACGCGCGGCGCCGATCAACCGCGCCGCGACTTGCTTATCGAGCATCCACGCCCGGGCTTCCAGCTCGGCGAGCATGTCGGCCATCCACTCCACCGGTCCTGCCATGGTCAATGCATCGTCGATATCGCCGATGCTCAAAGGCGCGCGGTCTATATGTAACATGTCGGTTCAGCCCTTGGATTTTATCCGGTATTTCAACAACGAGCGTCGAACTAGAGCGTGATCGCCTGAGGTTGACTTCAACCTCGGGCGTGAATCACCCTCTCAAACAAAGGCTTAGACCATGATCCAACGCCGAGATCGCGTGCAACCTCAAACGATCATGGTCTAAGGGTGAGAAATGCGCGGTTTGCGGGCAATTCGTCCGTTATCCGACCGTCCGCCACGAGGGACCCCGAACCGTCCGCCGACCGAGGCCCTAACCCTTGCTGCGGTCATTTCGGAACCTGCACCAAACGCGCCGTCGAACCAACGACAATGATGGTCAGTCGGACACGCGGCATACACCGTTACGCTCGGAACAGGCCTCCGGACTATAACGAAGGTTGTAGTCCTGTTGGCCGATCTTCCGCCAAAGGGGGTCGTTTCCGCGAGGCCGGGCGATAATATGCGGTTGCGGTTGGACCTCGATGCCGGTGTCCGGCCTCTCGGAGAGCGGTAATGGACAGGCCTGCCGTCTTGCTGTTGACTGACGATCCGAACATCGCCAGGGCGATCGGAATGTTGTTGCACGATTGGGGTTACGACGGCTGTCCGGCGGACTCCGGTTGGCATGAGGCCGGCAACGGCCGTCGTGTCGCCGGGATTCTGGTGGATTTGCTGGTGACCGGCACGACCAAAGCGCTCGATGCCGCGCTGGCGCTGCGCAAGTGCCTGGGCGGGTCCGTGCCGATCCTGATCCAGGCCAACGAAGGATGTGCCCATCTGCCGCAGGCCCTGGCCGATCGGGTATCGATCCTGCCGAAGCCTGTCGATCCCAGCGATGTCCGTGCATGGCTCATGTCGCAGAGCCGTTGCTGATATGAAATACGACCCAGGCCGGCGCACGGCGTCGCGCACCTGGTTCTGCCTTCCCGTCGCCGTCGTCGGGATTACCGCATCGCTGGTTCTCGGCTTCGTGGTTCGTATCGAAGAAAACACGAGAATCCGAGCAGGGCTCGAAACCCAGGCCGCGCGGTTGGCCAACGATATCGAAAAACGTTTCGACGAAGGCACAAGGCCGATATCCATCCTGGCCCTGTTTCTAGAAACCGCCGGCGCCCGATCGCCGGAACGTTTCGCTGCAATGGCGGCTAAGGTGGAAACCTTGGGCATTCCGCTCGGGCGCATCAACTGGGTGCCTCGGGTGCTGGATGCCGAGCGACGGAGTTTCGAAGCCGAAGCCCAAGCAGCCGGAATGGATGGATATCGCATTCAGAAATTGATGCCGGACGGCCGCTTCGTGCCGGCGGATCGGACGCCCGAGTATTTTCCGATCCGGCTCGAAACGACATCGCATGGATTTCCCGACGCGTTCGGATACGATGTCGTTTCTGACCCGACCCGCCGCGCGACCGCCGAGGCGGCGCGTGACATGGGCGAACAGGTCGCGGTGCGTCCACGCTTGATCCAGGCCGAATTGCGGTTGACCCCGGCTTACACCATCTATTGGCCGCTGTTCCGCGATGGGCTCGTGCCAGTTTCGATTGCCGAACGCCGCCGCCTGCTGACCGGCTACGTGACGGCGACGGTGCGGCTCGACGACCTGCTGGCATACGCGCTGCGGGCATCCTTGCCCTCGGCCGCGACGGTGGTCTTCCGTGCCCGCAACCCAACCGCCGACAGCCACCTGGAGCCGGTCGGCTGGTACACACCCGATACCGAACTGACGATCTACCACCCCGGCATGGACCTGCCCGCTTTGCCCGCGCATGTCTTCGAGCAACGGTTCGTTTTACAGCATCACGCTTGGCAACTGAGTATCGGCTTCCCTGACGCCGCCGCTGCCCGCATGCGCGACAGTATGCCGTTGCTGGTCGCCAGCCTCGGGCTGACGATCACCTTCGCGCTGACCGGTCTGGTGTATGGCGTCAGCCGGGAAGCCGAGCGCGACCGATCCCGCCGCCGGCAGACCCAGGCACTGGTGGCCGAGCTGGAATATGCAAACCGGGCACTGGTGCGGGCGAATGCCCAGCTCAGCGAGCGGGAACGCGCCAGTATCGACCTCGCCCATGCCCGCACGCGCTTCCTGGCCTCCGCGAGCCACGACCTGCGCCAACCGTTGCATGCGCTGGCCCTGTTCACCTCCGCCCTCGCTCGCCGCGTCAGCGACCCCAGCGCCGTCGATCTCGTCGCCAACATCCATGCGCTCGGTCTTTCGATGCAGGGCATGTTCACCAGCCTGCTGGACCTGTCGCGGCTGGATACCGGATCGATCCAAGTCCGTGTCGGGCCGTGCGATCTGGGGGCGCTGATCGGGCGGCTGTTGGCGGAATATACACCGCGGGCGACGGCCAAGAAGCTGGCGGTGCGCAAGGCCGGTCGCTACCCGGTGGTCGAAACCGACCCCAGCCTGCTGGAAGCCGTGCTGCGCAACTTGATCGACAATGCGATCAAGTTCACCGATCACGGCGGCATTCTGATCGCCTGCCGGACCCGCCACGGTATGCGGGCGATCGAAATCTGGGACACCGGCCCGGGCATTCCGCTGCAACAGCAGGAACGCATTTTCGAGGAATTCGAGCGGCTCGAAGGCAGCAATGCCAAGCCGGGTTTCGGTTTGGGACTGCCCATCGTGCGCAAGCTTTGCGCGTTGATCGGCGCGCAGGTTGCGGTCTGCTCCCGCCCGGGGCACGGCAGCCGTTTCGTGGTGACGCTGCCGGTGCCGGTCGGTCCGCCGCCGATCGCGGTGGCAGGACAGGCGCAGGCGCAGGCGGCGCCGTCTGTCGCGGCCAAGACCATTCTCCTGGTGGACGACGATCCGAGTGTATTGCGCGCATTGACGCTGGAGTTGGCGGATTGCGGGCATCGTGTCTTTGCCGCGACGAATACGGCGGACGGCATGCGGCTGATCGGAACGGGGCCGGCGTTCGATATGGCGATCCTCGACCTCCGGTTGGGGGGGAAGCACGACGGTTGGGCGCTGGCCGATGCCTGGCGCCAGCGCCGTCCCGATCGCCCGGTTGTGCTGATGACCGGCAGCACGGACGTAGAGACGCTGCGTCGGGTGCGCGATTCCGGTCTGCCGGTACTGTTCAAGCCGGTGGCGCCGCACGTATTGCACCGCGTTATCGCGTCGCCTTCGGATTGGGAGTGAACCCGAGGCCCAGCGACTTGGTCACGGCCTCGACCCGGTTGCGGGCGTCGAGCAGTCGGAAAATCGCGGCGAGATATATCTTGACGGTGCCTTCCGCGATATCCAGCGCGCGCGCCATTTCCTTGGTCGATTTACCGGCCAGCAGCAGGTCGAATACTTCCCGCTGCCGGGGTGTCAGCGCGGACGGGTCGAATTTTCGCGCCGTTTGCTGATCTGTCGCAGGGCGGGGGGGCGTTGCATTGCTTTCCGAGTCTATCGCAGTAATGTTGGGCGGCACGTAGATACGGCCGTCCACCATGTCGCGCATGGCTGCCACGATGTCTTCGGCCGGTAAGCCTTTGGGAATAAAACCCGAGGCCCCGAAATCCAATGTGTCGAGGATGATCTGTCGTCCTTCCCGCGCCGAGAGAACGGCGATCGGCAAAGTCGGATACAGGCGCCTTACTTCCTGCAACGCCCGCCCGTCTTGCATGCCGGGCATGCGTAAATCGAAGCTGGCGAGTGCGATATCGGCGTTTTGCGTAAGGATAATTAATGCCCGGTCCAGCGAATCGGCTTCGGTAACACGAATATCCGCAAACGCATCGGTCAGCGCATAGCGGAGGCCACGACGAAAAAGATCGTGGTCGTCGGCTATCAAAAAATGCAAACCGGTGGGCATTGGTGCTTCCGTTCATTCTTCAATCGAAGTAAAAATCCAACGACCGAATGACTATTAAGATTGATACCGCCGATTGCAATTTCAATACAAATATTTTTTTTGCAGCCGCATCGCGCGAGGCGCCGAAACGGGGGCTGGTTGCACGCGGCGGATCGTGGCAACCATGCCTCCGAAATCGTAGGGATCGCGCTATGGCGTATCGAACCGAACTGGCGGGGCGCGTGGCACTCGTGACCGGCGGATCGCGGGGAATCGGACGAGCGATCGCCCTCGCACTCGCCGAATCCGGCGCCGCAGTTGCGGTAAATTATCGCGTCCGCACCGCCGAGGCCCTGGCAGTCGTGGCCGATATCCAGGCGATGGGACAGCGCGCGCTGGCCGTCGGCGCCGACGTATCGGACAGCGACGCCGTGACCGACATGGTCGGCCGAGTCGCTGCCGAATTGGGCCCGGTGGACGTGTTGGTCAACAATGCCGGGATCGCAATTATTCGCGGTATAGACGACCTGACGGAAGCCGATTTCGATACGACCCTGTCGGTCAACCTCAAATCCGCATTTCTGTGCACCAAGGCGGTGTTGCCGCACATGCGCGCACAGAAATGGGGCCGGATCGTCAATATCTCCTCCGGTGCGGCGCGCGGGGCCGGCGGGGTCGGCCTGCACTACAACGCGTCGAAAGCCGGGATGGAAGGCCTGACCCGGGGTTATGCCGCGCGGCTGGTCAAGGAGGGGATTACCGTCAATGCCATCGCGCCGTCGCTGATCGAAACCGACATGGTGCGATCCGGCGTCGCGTCCTCCCCCGCGCGGATTCCCATGGGCCGCTTCGGCACGGCCGAGGAAGTCGCCCAGGCCGTCGTCATGACCATCGGCAACGCCTACATGACCGGACAGACGATCCAATTGAATGGCGGCATGAGCTTTCTATGAACCGAGCGGCCGAACAGCGGCGGGAATGGGTGGGGGCTTGCATGTGTGGTCGCACCGCCCAGATCCCCAGCCGGTGAATAACCCGCCTCCCGCCTCACGCTCGGCGGCCGGCGTGCCATCCTATCTCTCTGGCACGCGCATCCGCACCGATCGGGGGGAGGTCGCGGTCGAACATCTGCGCATCGGCGACAAGGTCGCGACCCTGGATGGAACGGCGCGCCCGATCGTCTGGATCGGCCATCGGAACCAGCCGAGGGCGGTTCGCGACGGCGATCCGGATCCGCGCCCGGTCCGTATCGCGCAGGGGGCGATCGGCCGCAACGTGCCGCATCGCGAATTGCTGGTGTCCCCGGCGCATGCCCTGTTCTTCGACGACGTTCTGATACCGGCCGGCCATCTGGTGAATGGCGCAACGATCGTGCGGTGGCCGGATATCGACCCGCTTCGATATTACCACATCGAACTGGATCGACACGATATCGTTTTTGCCGAGGGCATGCCGGCGGAAACGTTCGTCGATTGCGATAACCGGGATATGTTCGATAACGGGGCAGAATATGCGACGCTCTACCCCGCCGGGCAGCCGCAACGCTGGCTGTTCTGCGCCCCGCGCGTCGAAACCGGGGCGGTGCTGGAACAGGTGCGCCGGACGCTCGACAGCCGCGCCGGACTGGTTTCCACCGGGGCCGAGGTCGCGCCCGGACCGCTCGAAGGCACTGTCGACGGACTGGACGGCAACACCATCGTCGGCTGGGCGTTCGATCCAGCGCATCCGACGTCGTCCGTCATCCTCGAAGTGCTGGATGGCGATCTCTTTATCGGCCGGCTGACCGCCAATCGCTTTCGCGGCGATCTGGCGGCAGCCGGGATCGGCGACGGCCGGCACGGGTTCGAGTTGCCCTTGTCCCGCGCGCTGTCGCCGCTGGTCCGGCACGATCTGCGGATCAGGCGGCTTGCCGACGGACGCGAATTGGCGGGATCGCCGCTGACGATCGAACCGCACGATCGGCGCAGCCTGATCCGCGACACAAGGCGCGCCATCGAGCTTGCAACCAACACCGCGTCCGATCCCGGCACCCTGGATGCCTTGCTGGAGACGCTGCTGCTGGGCGTCGATCGGGTGCGCCGGCTGCACGCGGACCGAACCCAGCAGGAAGCGGCGGCCTCCGGCGCCCCCAATGCGGTGTCGCGCCTGCCCCGACCGCGCGCCAAACGCGTGCTGGTGATCGACGACCTGATCCCGCGCCCGGATCGCGATGCCGGATCGAATGCCATCCTCAGTCACATGGATGCGATGCGCGCGCTGGGCTGGGCGATCGAGTTCGTCGCCTCCGGACAATTAACGGGGGAGGACGTGGCGGCAGCGGCGCTCACGGCGCGGGGCATCCTATGCCACCGATCGCCGAGGGTGGCGTCGGTCGAGGAAGTCATGCGGCGCAACCGCAATATGTACGATCTCGTCTATCTGCACCGCCTGTCGAATGCGGAATCCTACGCCCCCTTGTCGCGGGTGTGGCAGCCGAAAGCCCGCATCGTCTACGGCATCGCCGACCTGCATCACCTGCGCTCGGCGCGGCAGGCGGCGGTGCACGACAACGCTGAATTGGCCGAAGCCGCCGTCTACCTCAAGGCGCGGGAGATGAACGCGATGTCGATGACGGACGCCGTTATTACCCATTCCCTGGCCGAGGCCGACTATATCCGCCGGGCGGAACCATCGGTCCCGGTGCATGTCGTGCCCTGGGCGTTGCACCCCGCACCCCGAACGGTGCCGCTGCGCAAACGGAACGGTATCGCATTCGTCGGCGGCATGCGGCACGCCCCCAATCCCGATGCGGTCCGCTGGTTGGCGGATGCGGTGCTGCCGCGCGTCTGGGCGCGCGATCCGGCGATGCAATGCCTGCTGGTGGGCGCCGATTGGTCGGATGCGGTCTGGGGCCGGATCGATCCGCGGTTGCGTCTGGCTGGGCAGGTGGAACATTTGGATGCGGTCTTCGACACCGTTCGCCTGACAGTTGCACCGTTGCGGTTCGGCGCGGGAATCAAAGGCAAGGTGTTGGATAGTTTCGCGGCGGGCCTGCCCTGCGTCATGACCTCGATCGCGGCGGAGGGCATTCCCCTCGGTCCCTTGCTGCGGTCGGCTGTGACCGACGATCCGGCCGAGATGGCCGACCTGATTTGCGACCTGCACCACCAATCCGTGCTGAACGGGCGGCACGCGCGCGCGGGCTTGGCGCTGGTGCGGGCGGCCTATACCGAAGCGGCGATTCTGACAGCGCTGGAGGCTGTGGTCGGCTCCGGCACCGCCACGCCGCCCCCGACCGCTCGACCGCTCGGCCGAACGGTCTAGAGCGTGATCGCTTGAGGTTGACTTCAACCTCAGGCGTGAATCACCCTCTCAAACAAAGGCTTAGACCATGATCCAACGCCGAGATCGCGTGCGACCTCAAACGATCATGGTCTAAACCGCCAGCAAAGCCTGGGCGC
>JANXMB010000186.1 GCA_025354865.1 Acetobacteraceae bacterium
TGGTCCACCACCACCACGGTGGCGCCGCGCGTCGCAAAACCCAGCGACGTCGCGCGTCCGATACCGTTACCCGCGCCGGTGATCAGCACGACTTTACCGGTGAAATCCATTGTTTCCTCCTCAACGCACCTTACCGGTAGCGGTTTAGAGGCTTTCCGGCGCGGATAGAAGCGGTCAGGCGATCCCGAGGCGGGATTTCGCCTCCACCGTTTTGCCTTCCGAATCGGCGAAGACGTAACCGTTCTCCAGCAATTTTCTGGTGTAATATTTGTTGTACATGAACGCCCAGACGAACATGGCAACGGCCGCCCCGATGCCGAACGTCAGGACTGCCAGCAGAATAAGAACGACCGCACCGCCAATGAAGGTGAGAAAGTCGCTCCGAAACAAGGCCGGGAAAAACCCGAAGAACAGCGTCGTCCAGGAGAATCCGTAGAAACCCTTCTTCACGATGCCGCTATCTTTGTGCTTGAGCATGACGATTTGAGCCATTTGCACAGTCCTCCCGACCGAACGCCCGACATGGGCGATCCCAGACCTCGACTGTAAGCCTACTGTAACGAGAAGCACAATGGCCCGATAATTTCGAAACGAAACTTGTGCCGACCGGTGGCAGCATGACGGCGCTATCCCTCGGTCTGCTCCAGGCAGAGACGCAGATAGGGGGTGAGCGAACGGGCAACCTCGATCCGGAATGTTTCGGCGGCCGTGCGCCACAGCACGATCTCGGCTTTGCCGAACAACGTCCGGGTACACATGCCCACCGGGAACGTATGAGGGGCGAGATCCAGGGCGCAGAACCCGTTCAGCCGCCACGCGGCGTCGGGACCAGAGACTTCCACCGTCTCGAACCGATCGGAGACATCGACAACGCCTGCCATCGGCCCGCTCTCCGCCGACCCGACATCGCCGCCGGGGCCAAGCACCAGCCACTCGTCCGGACCCAGCCACAACGCCGCCCGATCCCGGCCGCGCACGGCGCGGTTCGGCACGCTGCCCAACAGCACGCCCAAAGCCAGACCGATTGCCGTGGTCGCCGTTGGCGCAGCCCGAACGATCAGGCGGCGAGCACTCGGGTGGCCGCGCGCGATCGCAAAGTCGGCCGGTGGACACGGGCGCAGCGACGGGGCCTCGACATGCGTGTGCAATCGCGTGCCCTCGGGGTCCAGAAACACGGGCGCGACGACCGAGACCGGGATCGCCCCCTGGGATTTCGCCCCCTGGGGTATCGGCACCGTCAGCGTCTGCCCGACGCGAGCGCGCCCATCGGCGACCAAGGCCAGGGCGATCGAGCGGCCGAGCGTGGCGCTCCAATAGGCGGAGGTCACGTGCCCGACAACGGAGGAACCGCTCGCCACCTGCGCGCCTTCTTCCAGCACGACGGCGGGATCGGCCGTCAGCAGCCCGACCAATTGCGGCCGATCCGCGCGCAGGATGTCCGTGCGCGACAACGAGCGTTTGCCGACGTGGTCACGCTTGCGGCGGCCGAGTGCGCCGAAGCCGAGGTCGGCGGGCACGACGGTACCGTCGGTTTCTTGGCCAACAACGATAAAGCCTTTTTCGGCGCGCAGGACGTGCATCGCCTCGGTGCCGTAGGGGGTGGGATCGGCGGTGGCGATCAGCGTGTCCCACAAAGCCGGCGCGTGGCCGGACGGGACGGCGATTTCGAAACCGGCCTCCCCGGTGAAGCCGACGCGGAACAGCCGCGCTTGGATGCCGGCGACCCGGCAGATCCGCACGCTCATATGCGGCATGGCGAGGATGTCGGCACCCTCGGTCAGCGGCGCGAGGATCGATCGGCTCTGCGGCCCCTGGAGCGCGATCGTCGCCCAGTGTTCGGTGGTCGAGACCAGCCAGGCGCGCAATTCCGGAAACTCGGTCTGGAGATAGTCCTCCATCGTATGCAGCACGCCGGCCGCGCCGCCGGTTGTGGTGGTGACGTGGAACCGGTCCTCGGCGAGGCGGGCGACGATGCCGTCGTCGCGGACGAACCCGTCCTCCCCCAGTAAAATCGCATAGCGGCAACGGCCGACCGGCAGGGACGCGATATCGTTGACATACATGCGGTCGAGGAACACGGCGGCATCGGGGCCGACGACCTCGATCTTGCCCAGGGTGCTGGCATCGAAGATGCCGCAGGCGTCGCGAACGGCGCGGCATTCCCGCGCCACGGCGGCACGCAGGGACTCGCCGGGCTGCGGAAAGTAGCGTGCCCGCTTCCAGGTGCCGACGTCTTCGAACACCGCGCCGTGGGCGACCGCCCAATCGTGCAACGGGGCGTGGCGGATGGGATCGAACAGCGGCCCGCGCGCGGTGCCGGCGAGGGTGCCGAAGGTCACCGGGGTGTAAGGCGGGCGGTAGGTGGTCAGGCCGACATCCGACATCGGGCGATCCAACAAGCCGGCCACCGTCGCCAACGTCTGAATGCCCGACAATTTCCCCTGATCCGTCGCCATGCCGGAAGTGGTGTAGCGCTTGACATGCTCGATCGAGCGAAACCCTTCCTGCGTGGCGATCGCCAGATCCTTGGTGGTGACATCGTTCTGGAAATCGACGAAGGCGGCGGGATGCGGCGCATCCGGCGGGGCGCCGGGGGACGGCTGCCACATAACACTGCCGGAAACCGCGAAGGCACGCGGCGCGATCCCTCCCCCCGCTGCATAGCCGGACTCGAGCACGGCTTGCAGCCCGAACACCCCGTTGCAGGCACCGGCCGATCGCACCTGCGCCGCCGCCTCGCCCGGCAGAAACGCACCCAGCATCGGATCGAACCGCAATTTACCGCGCGATTGAGAAAACAAATGCACGCTCGGCGTCCAGCCCCCGGACATCAGCAGCGTATCGCACTCGATGGTGCCCTGCCCGGCGGAAACGGCGACCGAGGCGATTCTTTTACGGCCGGACGTGCCCTCCACCCAGGTTCCGGCGCGCACGATCAGGCCGGCCGCACGGGCGGTTTCGGCGATCGGCCCGGGTTGGCGGCGGCGGTCGAGGATGGCGGCAACGGTGACGCCGGCCGCATGCAGGTCGAGCGCGGCGGCGTAGGCGCTATCGTCCGCAGTCGCGATCACCACGCTGCGACCGGGCGCCACGCCCCAGCGATTGGCATAACTGCGCGCGGCGCCGGCCAGCAGGATCCCCGGCCGATCGTTGTTGGGAAATACCAGCGGGCGTTCGATCGCACCGGTGGCCAAAACGACCGTGCGCGCCCGCACCTGCCACAGACGTTCGCGCGGCTGCCCCGGCGGCAGTTCGGCCAGATGGTCGGTCAACCGCTCCGCCAGACCGATCATATTGTCGGGATACCAGCCGAATGCGGTGGTGCGCGGCAGCACGGTTACTCGGCCTTCGAGGCTGGCCAGCGCGTCTTGCAGCCACAGCGCCGCCGGTTTGCCCTCGATCGTGGCCCCTGTTTCGCCCAGCCCGGTTTCGCTCAACAGGGACCCGCCCGGCTCCGCCTGCTCATCGCACAGCATGACCCGGAGTCCCGCGCTGGCGGCGGCCAGCGCGGCGGCGATCCCGGCCGGCCCGGCACCGACGATCAGCACCTCGCAATGGGTGTATTGGTGCACATACCGATCCGGGTCCGGCGCCGTCGGGGCGCGGCCCAACCCCGCCGCCGCGCGAATCGCCGGCTCGTATAGCCGCGACCAGAACGCGGGCGGCCAGAGGAATGTCTTGTAATAGAACCCCGCCGACAGCAGCGGGGCGAACCATCCCGCCGCTGCCCCCAGATCGAAACCGAGGGAGGGAAAGCGGTTCTGACTGACCGCATCGAGCCCCTCGTACAGCTCGATCTGCGTCGCCCGCAGGTTCGGCGTCCGCCGCCCGCCGCCCCGCCCCCCGGCCCGATCGACGGTGACGAGGGCGTTCGGTTCCTCCGACCCGGCGGTCAGAATGCCGCGCGGGCGGTGATATTTGAACGAGCGGCCGACCAGATGCACGCCGTTCGCGAGCAGAGCCGAGGCCAAAGTATCGCCCTCGTATCCGGCATAGTTGCGACCGTCGAAGCGAAACCCGACCTCCCGCCCACGGGCGATGCGGCCACCGGATGGGAGGCGATAAGATTGGGTCACGGCTTTTGCGTTCCCGCGATCCGATCCGTCACGGTATCCCGCGTCGCGTTGAAAAACCGGCCGCAGCCGTATTGGTGCCGCCAACGTTCGCGATGCAGGCCTTTGGGGTTGGACCGCATGTAGAGGAAATCCCCCCAGGCGGCATCGTCCAGCGCGGCGGGATCGGGCGGACGGACGATCCCAGCCTCCCCGCCATAGTGGAACTCGTTCTCCGGCCGGGGGCCGCACCAGGGGCAGGGAATAAGCAGCATCAGTGCGACACCGCAGCGGCGGCGGCTTCGTCGATCGGGCGGCCGGTGCGGAACCGGTCGAGGCCAAAGGGCGCGGCGATCGGATGCGGTTCGCCGCGCGCGATGGTGGCGGCGAAGACATGGCCCGAACCCGGCGTGGCCTTGAACCCGCCGGTACCCCAGCCGCAATTCACGAACAGGCCGGGCACCGGCGTCGGGCCGATAATCGGCGAGCGATCCGGCGTCGTGTCCACGATCCCGCCCCAATTCCGCAGCATGCGCAGGCGACGGAAGCTGGGGAACATCTCGCAGATCGCTTCCAAGGTGTGGGCGGCGATGTGCAGCCCGCCGGCCTGGCTGTAGGAGGTATAGGCGTCGGTGCCGGCGCCGATCACCAACTCCCCTTTGTCGGACTGGGAAATATAGGCGTGGACGCTGTTGGACATGACCACGCAGGGCATGATCGGCTTCACCGGCTCGCTGACCAACGCCTGCAACGGGAAGGATTCCAGCGGCATGCGCACGCCGGCCATCGCCATCAGCACGCTGGTATGACCGGCCGCCACGACCCCGATGCGCTTCGTCGCGATGGCGCCACGGGTGGTTTCGACCCCGGTCACCGCCCCATCCGGCCCGCGCGCGATGCCCGTCACCGCGCAGTTCTGCACGATATCGACGCCCATGGCGCTGGCCGCGCGCGCGTAGCCCCAGGCCACCGCGTCGTGCCGAGCGACACCGCCGCGCCGTTGCAGGGCAGCACCCAGGACGGGGTAGCGTGCATCCGCGCCGATATACAGCGGCGGGCAGAACGCCTTCGCCTGCTCGGGGGTCAGCCACTCGTTATCGATGCCCTGCGCGCGATTGGCATGCACATGGCGGCGGAACACCCGCACATCGTGCTCGTTATGCGCCAGCATCAACACCCCGCGCGGGCTGTACATCGTGTTGTAGTTCAACGTGGACGACAGGGTTTCCCACAATTTCAGGGAATGCTCGTAGATCGCGGCACTTTCGTCGCGCAAATAGTTCGAGCGGATGATGGTGGTATTGCGCCCGGTATTGCCGCCGCCCAGCCAGCCCTTGTCCAACACCGCGATGTCGCGGATGCCGTGTTCCTTGGCGAGGTAATAGGCCGTCGCCAACCCATGCCCCCCGGCACCGACAATCACCGTATCGTACGACGCTCGTGGTTCCGGATCGCGCCATTGCGCGGGCCACGGCGCCCCGCCGATCGCCTGACGCGCCAGCGCAAATAGAGAAAACTTCATGCCGGGGAGTGTTGCCGCCGGCCCGCCCCGGCGCAAGTTCCGAACGGGACAAAAAAGGGGCGGTCCAGCTTTCGCCGAACCGCCCTAAGTGAGGCATACCCTGTGGGTTGCCCTGGGGAGGAAACAGAACCGGGGGGAACCGGCTCCGCGATTGTCAAAATACGCCCGGACCGGTTAAGAAAAGGTTAACGGACTCACATTTTTTCGGATTTCCGGAAATATTTCGGCCCCCAGGAGCAACCCATGATCCCTAAACGCAACGGCCCCCTCGTGGGCCTGAAGGTGCTCGAAATCGGCCATTACATCGCCGCGCCCTTCTGCACCCGCATCCTGGCCGACCTCGGCGCCGAGGTGATCAAGATCGAACCGCCGGGCGGCGACCCCTTCCGGGGTTGGGGCGCGACGAAGGACGGCAACTCGGTCTGGTTTTCCATCCATGGCCGCAACAAGCTCTCGGTCGAACTGGACCTGAAAAAAGACCGCGACACGGTGCTGCGCCTAGTGGATCGCGCCGATGTGCTGGTCGAGAATCTGCGCGCCGGCCAGTTGGAACGCCTGCGATTGGGGCCGGCCGAGCTGCACGCGGTCAATCCCCGGCTGACGATCGCCCGGATCTCCGGCTATGGCCAGGATGGGCCGTATCGGGACAAGCCCGCCTTCGGTGCGATCGGGGAGGCGATCGGCGGCCTGCGGCATTTGACCGGCCATCCCGCCGGCACCACGGAGCTGCCGCCGCCGCGCTGCGGGATTTCGATCAGCGACGACCTCGCGGGGATGTATGCGGCGATCGGTCTGCTGTCGGCGCTGTGGCAGCGGGACGCGACCGGCACCGGCAAGGGCCGGATCGTCGATGTCAATCTGGTCGATAGCGTGTTCAGCCTGATGGAGGGCATGCTGCCGGAATATGCGATGGATGGCAGGGTGCGCCAGCCGGTCGGCGCCGCCATCGAAACCGCCGCCCCCACCAACACCTATCCCTGCGCCGACGGCCGCTGGCTCTGCGTCGCCGGCAATTCCGACCCGATCTTCGCTCGGCTCATGACCGCGATCGGCCAGCCGGCGCTTGCAACGGACCCGCGCTATGCCACCAATGGGCTACGCTGCGCGGCACGCGCGGAACTGGATGCGGTCATAGCGGCCTGGACCCGCACGCTTTCGGCAAAAACGGCGGAGGCGGTGTTGGAAGCCGCCGAGGTCCCCTGTTCCCGCCTGTTCGACATCGCCGACTGCGCCGCCGACCCGCATTTCCTGGCACGGAAATCGGTGCAGACGGTGGACGATCCGCTGATCGGACGCACGTTGCACCCCGGCCCGGCGATCCGGCTGGATGGCGACCGTCCGGAGGATGTGGTGGCCTGGCCCGGCCCGGCAGTCGGGGCGCACACGGCGTATGTGCTGGAGACGCTGTTGGGGGGGTGACCCGGTTCGGTTGGTGGTCGGCCTG
>JANXMB010000046.1 GCA_025354865.1 Acetobacteraceae bacterium
GAAATAGCCGTAGATCTGGGCATAGGGGTGGAACATCAGGTTCTTGCCGACCAGCCCGCTGGAATTCGCGATACCGTTGGGGAATTTGCCGGATTTGGAGTTCAGCAGAATGCGCGGGGTGCCGACGCCGTTGCAGGCGACAATGACCAATTCGGCTGGCTGGAAGACCTCCACCCCGTTGGCATCGTAATAAACGACCCCGGTCGCCATCCCATCGGCGCCCACCACGATCTCTCGCACCCGAGCCCGCGTTCGTACCTCCACCCCCGCTCGGATCGCTCGCGGCAGATAGGTGATGTCGGTGCTGGCTTTCGCACCCTGGGCGCACCCCGATGTGCAGTGGCCCAAATTGATGCATTTCGCTCGACCCTCGTAATCCTGGGTGGCGATCGCGCTGTCGGACGGCCACCAGTGCCAGCCCAGCTTATTCAGGCCCTTTGCCAGCACCTGCCCGGACGCGCCCATCGGCAGCGGCGGCATGACGGGCTGCTTCGGCGGATAGGCGGGATCGCCGGCCAGACCGGACACCCCGGTCATGCGATCATTTTCGACGTAGTACGGTTCCAGCGTTTTGTAGTCGATCGGCCAGTCGTCGCCGACCCCGTCCAACGTCCGCACCCGGAAATCGGACGGATGGAAGCGCGGATAATGCCCGGCGTACAGCGTCGTGCCGCCGCCGACACCGCAGTAATTGGCGACTTTGATCGGGGAGTTCGCCTCGTTGATGGGGTAATCGACATCGCGCCCGCGCCGGTTGGGGCTGATCGCCATGTCGCTGAAATGGCGCGATTCCCAGTCGCGGCCGGTTGCCGGGAATTCCGACGATTTCGGCCAGTCGCCTTGTTCCAGCACGACGATGCGCATTTTGGTGTCGGCGAGGCTCCAGGCCACGGCGCCGCCGGACGCGCCGGCTCCAACGATGAGGACGTCGACTTTATCTAGCATGTTGGGCGTCTCGCTTTGGGTTTCCCGATCCGGAGTCGAAAGCGTTCGACGCCGTCTGTCAATGTCCGCGCGACAAGGAACCCGCGAAGGAAACGCCGGTCAGATCTCCCCGATCGGTGGCACCTGCCCGGTCATGCCGGCCAACACCTCGATCGTGTGGCGGGCATGCACCCGCGCGCCTTCCCGTTGCAGCCGCCCGGCGATGTTCAGCAGGCAGCCCATGTCGCCGGCCAGCACCGTGTCGGCCCCGGTGGCGACGATATCGGCGGTCTTGTCCGACACCATGCGCACCGAGATATCGGGGTATTTGACGCAGAACGTGCCGCCGAAGCCGCAACAGATCTCCGGCTCTTTCATTTCGACGACGGTGGCGCCGACCGACGCCAGCAGCCGGCGGGGTTGTTCCTTAATGCCCAGCTCGCGCAACCCCGAACAACTGTCGTGATAGGTGACGGTGCCATCGATGGGGTGGGCGGGCAGGCTGTCGATCTTCAGCACGTCGGATAGGAAGGCGACGATTTCGAAGGTTTTCGCCGCCAGCGCATCGGCCCGCGCCCGCAGATTGGGGTCGTCGTCGAACAGATGCGGGAAATGGTGCGAAATCATCCCCCCGCAGGACCCGGAGGGAACCACGACATAATCGTAGCCCCCGAACGCGTCCAAAATCCCCAGTGCCAGATCGCGCGCGGTGCGCCGGTCGCCGGAGTTGTAGGCCGGCTGTCCGCAGCAGGTTTGCGCGCGCGGTACCTCGACCCGGCAACCGGCGTCTTCCAGCAATTTGATGGCCGCAAACCCCACCGTCGGGCGATGCAGGTCCACAAGGCAGGTCACGAACAACGCGACCCGCAGTTTCGACCCGGTCATGTCAGGCGCTGCGGGCTGCGACAAGGCGCCATGTCGGATCGGGGGAGCGCAGATCGCGTTCGAACGACCAGAGATCGGTGAGTTCGGTCACCGCTTCGGCCCCGACCACGATGGCGCCGGCGTTGTCGCGGGTCAGCCCGACCTGATCGGAGACGATTCGCACGGCGATATCGGCAACCGAGCCGTGGAGGCTGGCAGTTTCGATCGATAGGCGCTCGATGGATTTGAGGTCGGCGATCTGCGTGTGGCCGGCAGCCTCCCGCGCCGCAATCGCCTGGTCGAACGCCAGAAACGTGTCATCCGACAGCAACGGGCGCAGAGCCGCGCGGTCGCCACTGGCGAAGCCGGCAACGATCATCCGAAACGCTTTGTCCACGCCGGCAAGAAAGGCGCCGGGGTCGAAACCTGGGTCGATCCCGCGCATCGCCGTCAGGGTCCGCCCGATCGCGCTATCGGCCTCTGGCACCACCGCAACCCTGCTCGCCGCCGCCGTTTCCGCTCGGCTATCCTGCACGGGGCCGTGCGCGGTGGGGGCGGCTTGCGGCATTGGTTGCGGGGCCGGGGGGCGTTCGTACCCGGTACGCTTGCCCAGGATGCCGCGCAGGCGCAGCACTAGGAATGCCGCGACCATACCCAACAGCACCAGATCGACAGGAAAGCTGCCCGTGGCACCCATAGTGATTCTCCTTGCGGCCCAACACATAGGCGTGCGACGCCCGGATGCCAAATGAAACCGGGGAAACCAAGACGTGATACTGCTGCGCCATGGGCAGAGCGAGTTCAATGTCCATATCGCCGCGACCCGCCGCGACCCGGGAATCGCCGATCCCACACTCACTGAATACGGGCATATTCAGGCCGAGCAGGCGGCCCGAGCGCTGATTGGGCAGGGGATCGAGCGGATCGTGGTGTCCCCCTACGCCCGCGCCCTGCAAACGGCCGAACCGGTTGCTCGGCTGCTCGATGTGCCGGTGTTCGTGCATCCGGCGGTGCGGGAGCGCTATGGCTACGCCTGCGATATCGGCACGCCTCGGTCGACGCTGCGGGCGCGGTGGCCGGATCGCGATTTTTCCCGGATCGAGGAAGTGTGGTGGCCCTCGGAGGACGAGCCGGCGGCATCGGTCGTGGCCCGCGCCGACGCATTCCGCGCCGAGATGGCCCGCCGATCGGATTGGGCGAGCACATTGGTGGTGAGCCATTGGGGCTTCATTCTGTGCATGACCGGGCAGACGGTGACGAACGGCCAATGGCTGCGCTGCGACCCGACCGCGCCGCCGCCGGCCGAGATTGTGTGGCGGTCCTGAAGCGCCGGAACCGTTCGGTCGAAACGCTGCACGATCGGCATGGTGCGACGGCCCGGGGCGTGCTAACCCGCCCCGCCATCCAGTAGACGGAGAATCTCATGTCCGAAACCACCCAAGCCACCCCGGCGGCCCCGCCTTTGGTGGTCAATATTCAATACGTGAAAGACCTGTCGTTCGAAGTGCCGGGCGCCCCGCAGATCTTCACGACCCTGCGCGCTCAACCGCAGGTTGCGATCAACCTCGATGTGCAGGCGCGCCGGGTGCAGGACGGGCAGCCGGTGTTCGAGGTTTCGCTGGTGATCAAGGCCGAGGCGTCCGATCCCAACGCCCCCACCAATGGCAGCACCCCAGCGGCCCCGGTGTTCGTGGCGGAACTGACCTATGCTGGCGTGTTCACCCTGAACGGTTTGCCCGATAACGCGGTGGAACCGGTTCTGCTCGTCGAATGCCCCCGTATTCTGTTCCCCTTCGCCCGCAACATCCTGTCCGATGTCACCCGCGATGGCGGGTTCCCGCCGGTTTTGTTGCAGCCGATCGATTTCGTCGCGCTGTGGCAGTCCCGCCGCACCACCACCGGGCAGCCGATCGCCACGGCCTAACCAGGATTTCCGTCGGGCGCCTCCGGCTTGGGGGCGTTTACGCGGGATTTCCCTGTTGCCGCCGCTGCCGACATCTGGCCTTCGACAGCGCCGAACACCGACGATCGCCGTGCCCCCCGCAGAAAGGGGGCGCGGCCGAGGCCCTGCGCGTCTATCGCCGGCAACCGAGTGGCCGTAGATTGGCTCCAACAGTATCAGGTGGAGACGATCGCATGAGCGACTGGACCAAGGTGACACGGCCGATCCCCGTGCCCGACGAATATACCAAACCGTTCTGGGCAGCCGCCAAACGACGCAGCCTGGAAATGCAGCGGTGCCAGACCTGCGGCCACTTCCAACACCCGCCCTATGCCACCTGCACCCAATGCATCGGCGTCGATCTGAAGTTCGAACCGGTGCGCGGACAAGGCAAAATCTACGCCTACACCATCATGTATCACACCGGCGACAAGCGCTTCGCCGCCGCCGTCCCCTATGCGTCGATCGTCGTGGAACTCGACGACGCGCCGGGCGCCTTCATGGCCGGCAACCTGCTCGGCGCCGATTACACCGAAGCCAAGCTCGGCCGCCGGGTGGAGGTCGTGTTCGAAGACCTGACCGACGACATAACGCTGCCGCAATTCAAGCTGGCGGGGGAGTAAGCGCCATGTGGGACAATCGTTGCAAAATCGCCGTCAGCGGCGTCGGCTATTCCAAAGTCTCGCGCTCGGCCGACATTCCCCTCGCCGCCCACGCGCTGGAAGCGGTGAAGGGCGCGATCGCCGATTCCGGCCTGAAGCTGGAGGATATCGACGGGCTCGCGACCTATCCGGAACTGCCCGCCACCGGCCATGCCGAGGTGGACGGCATTTCCGTCGTGTCGGTCAACTGCATGATGGCGATGATGAATTTGCCGAACCTGACGTGGCATATCCAGGTCGGGTCCAGCAATATCGGCGGGGCGTTCCAGCAGGCGGCGAACGCGCTGTTGGCCGGGGTGTGCAAATACGCCGTGGTGTGGCGGGCGATGCATAACCCCAAAGGCACCTATCAGAACCTGCCGGGCAACATGGCCACCGGCGCCGGGCAATTCACCGGCCCCTATGGGTTCGGCGGGCCGGGGCAGGGGCATGCGGTCGCCTATGCGCGCTGGCTGGAAAAGAACGGCCAAACCCGCGACAAGATGGCGACCCTGGTGCTGAACCAGCGCAAAAACACCCAGCACAACCCGCATGCCTATTTCTACGGCACCGAACTCACGCGGGAAGATTATTTCGCCTCCCGCATGGTGGCCTACCCCTTCTGCCTGTTCGACTGCGACATTCCCGTGCAAGGCGCGGTTGCCGTGGTGCTGACCACCGCCGATCGCGCCCGCGATCTGGCGCCGACCCCGGCCTATCTCGCCGGCTACGGCCAACGCCTGCACTTCGAAACCGCCGGGCGCATCGGCAGCCTGTCCAACTACATGGAAGGCGGGTCGAGTTCCGCCAAGCTCACCTGGGAACGGTCGGGCTTCTCCCCCAAGGATGTCGATGTCGCGCAGATTTACGACGGGTTCGCGGCCTCGGTGATCTACGGCCTCGAATCCTACGGCTTCTGCAAGGAGGGGGAGGCACTGGACTTCATCCAGGACGGCCGGATCGAGCTGGACGGGGAATTGCCGCTGAACACCTTCGGCGGCAGCCTGGGCACCGGGCGTATCCACGGCTTGTGGCACATTATCGAGGGCGCGTTGCAGGCCTCCGGGCGGGCCGGCACACGACAGGTGAAGGACGCCAATGTCTCGTTCGTCGGTGCCAGCGCACCGATCGTCACCGGCACGACCTTCATCTTCGTCCGCGACCCCTACTGACAAAGATCGTTCCGCCCGGTGGGATTGCCATCGGGCGGATCGGTATTAGCCTTTCGCCTTCCGCGCCGCCGCGATCAGGCGCTTCATCTCGGCCGCATCCATCGCGCCCGGCACCAATTCTTCCCCCACGATCAGCGCCGGTGTGCCCTGGATGTTCAGGCTGTGCGCCAGGGCCAGATTGGCGTCCAACTGCGCCTTGATCCCCGGGTCTTCCATATCGCGGGCCATCTTCGCCCAATCGAGGCCGAGCTTCTTCGCCGCCGCTTCCAGCGAGGGCATGCCGACGTCGAACGAGGACGCCATGACAACGTCGCGAAATTTCTCGTACGCATTCTGCCGATGCGCCGCCAGCAGCGCCTTCGCGCCCAGGGTGCTGGCCGGGCCGAGGATCGGCAGGTCCTTGTAGACCAGCCGCACGCCCTTATCCCCGGCGAGCAGCTTCGCCATCTCGGGCTCCAGCTTCTTGCAATAGGGGCAGCGGACATCGAAGAACTCGACGATGGTGACGTCGCCCTTGGCATTGCCGCCGACCGGATCGGCCGGGGTCGTCAGCTTCTCCCGCGCCGCAGTCAGCGCCGCCTGTGCGCCGGCTTTATCCCGCGCCGTCTCGTCCGCCTGCAGCGCCGACACCGCATCGCGCAGGATGCTCGGGTCCTGTTGCAGCGCCTCCCGCACCATGGTCACGATTTCGGCCCGCTGCGCCGGGGAAAACTCGGCCCGCGCCAGCGACGGCATCGCCGCCAGCGCCGCCAGAACAAACAAAGTCGCAGTTTTCATTCGCGGTTCTCTTTCTTCGCGGCATTGCCGATATCGAGGGCACGGAGTTTCGCGGGGCCTTGTGGCAGAGTTTCTGCTGCCATGCGAGCGAAGCGTTTTGCCAGAGGATAGTCGGCGGCGCGAATGGCTTCCTCCGCCAGCGCGAGATTGGCCTGCCCCATGTCGCCAAGTTGGCCCCAGGCGACGCCGAGCAGGTGGAAGGTGCTGTCGTCGTCTTGGTCTTGGCGGCGGGCGATGTCGAGTTGGCCGATCGCGGCGCGCAGCATGGCGCGATCGCCGGTTTCCATCATCGCCTGCGCCAGCCCCTGGTGCAGCAAGGGCTGATCGGGGGCGAGGCGGACGGCTTCCTGGTAGGCGAGAACGGCTTCTCTCGGGTGGCCGGTTTCGTGCAGGATCTGGCCGCGCATTTCGCGGAACCAGGGATTGCCGGGATCCAGGCCGATCAGCCGATCCATCAGCGCCAAAGCCGCGTCGCGGTGCGACAATTGGTGTTCGGCTGCCGCCCTTGCATACAGGGATGCGGTGGATTGGTCGGACGCTGGGTAGGCGCGCAGTACGGTGCCGGGGATGCTTAGAAACCCGTCCAGCTTGGCGCGCACCAGCAGATAGGCTTGATCCAGCTTCATCGGCAGTTCGCCGTTACGCCCATCCGCAACGTGCCGGCGCATGAAATCCATGCGATCGCGGGTCAGCGGATGGGTCATCAGGAAAGGGTCGCGGCGATCGTTCACCAGCGCGTCTTCGTCCTCCAGCTTCTCGAACAGGCGCAGCAGGCCGCGCGCCGACCAGCCGAGGCGATCCAGCATCCGAACCCCGGCACTGTCGGCGCCTTCCTCCTGCCCGCGGGAGAACGACAGAAAATGCCGCTGCGCCATCGAGATACCGCCCAGCGCCGTGCCCGCGCCCAGCCCGGCATCGTGCGATGCCACCCCGGCGGCGCCCGCGATCAGCAGCGCGCCCAGGCTGCGCCACATCGCCTCCCGCGCGATTTCCGGACCCCGGCTTATATCGCCATGCGCGACATGGCCGGTTTCGTGCGCCATGGTGCCGACGACTTCCAGCGCCGAATCGGCCCGCATGATCAACCCGGTGTGGACGAACATCCGGTTGCCGGTGGTGACGAAGGCGTTTATGGCACGGTCACGCACCAGGACGATGCGGATCGTCCGAGGATCGAGGCCGGCTGCACGGTACAACGCCGTGGCGAAGTCGTGCAGCAGGGTTTCGGTTTCGGCGTCGCGGATGACGACAATGCGCTCGCCGGGTCCGCGTTCCTGCGACCGGGCGGACGGGAACGGAAGGAACAGGGCGCTTATGATCAGCGATAGCGCGAACAGGGTGGGACGGATGCGGCGCTTCATGAACAGGATCGTAGCGCGCACGGCGCTCGGTGTCCCGCTTGTACTCGCACTCGGCCTTGGCGGGTGCGAAACGCTGAACAGCGTCAAAAAGACCTTCGTCGGCGGCGATAGCACCGCCAATCTGGGCCAGCCGGGCTTTGTCGAGGGCTTTATCGGCGGCACCGTCGCCGACGAACCCCGCGCGGCCCTCGTCGGGCGGGAGGTTTTGTCGGGTGGCGGCAGCGCGGCCGATGCCGTCGTCGCGATGGGATTTGCCCTGGCCGTGACCTACCCCTCGCACGCCGGTCTGGGTGGCGGCGGGGTGTGCATCGCCTATGCCACCGATAAGAATTCGTCGAACGGCGGCACCCCCGAAGCGGTGTCCTTCGTCTCGCTGGCCCCGCGCGGCGCCAACGGTGGCGACCGCCCGACCGCGCTGCCGCTGATGGCGCGCGGCTTGTTCCAGTTGCATGCCCGCTACGGATTGCTGCCCTTCGACGGGTTGGTGGCGCGGGCGGAAACCTTGGCCCGCTCCGGCGTGCCGACCTCGCGCGCCTTCGCGAAGGATCTGGCGCTGGTGGCCGGGCCGCTGCTGGCCGATCCCCGCGCGCGCGCCGTGTTCGCCCGTGGCGGCACCCCGCTGACCGAGGGTCAGCCCATGGTGCAGCCGGAATTGGCCGGCACCCTGGCGCAAATCCGCATCTCCGGGGTCGGCGATCTGTATCAAGGCGTCATGGCGCAACGGCTGGTCGATGCCTCCCGCCAGATTGGCGGCCCTCTGACCACCGACGACCTGCGCGGCGCACTGCCCGGCATGGCCCCGGCGATCGTGGTTGCCTACAAGAACGACAAGGTGGCCTTCCCGCCACCGCCGGCCGATGGCGGGTTGGCCGCTGCCGCCGCCTTCGCCGCCCTGGTGCGCGATCCCTCCGACCTCAATGCCGCCAGCGCGCGTTCCCTGGCCGCTGCCGCGCGCTACCGAGCGGTGGGGGGCAATGGGCAGGCGCTGGCGGAGGCGACGGATTTGCCGCCGGGCGCGCTGCCGTCGCTGCCGGCTTCCACCACCTTCGGGGCGCTGGATCGGCAAGGCAACGCGGTGATCTGCGCCGCCACCATGGGCAACCTGTTCGGCACCGGCCGGATGCTGCCGGGGTTCGGCTTCCTTCTGGCCGCATCCCCCACGTCGCTGCCACCGCCCTTGCTGTCGGTCGGATTGGCCTGGAGTCCGCGCGAACACGCGTTCCACGCCGCCGTCGGTGGGTCCGGTCAGGCCGGCGCGCCGCTCGCCGTCGCCGCTCAGCTCATGAGTGTGCTGAACACCGGCAAACCGACCCAGGTGCCAGACCCCGGCCGGTCCAACACCTTCGCCTGCACCGGCTACCTACCGGGGAGCGAGCGGAGCTGCGGCTTCTCCACCGACCCGCGCGGATCGGGGTTGGCGGCGGCGGGCCAGTGAGTCTGAAGGTCGGCCGAGGGGCGTCCGCGCCACCGTTCATGGTGATGGACGTCATATCGGCCGCCAATGCTCGGCAAGCCACCCTGAAGCCCGGCGCGCCCGGCACCATCCGGATGGAGGTCGGGCAGCCCGGCACCGGCGCCCCGGCCGGCGCCGTCGCCGTCGCGCACGAGGCTCTGCGATCCGGCAATCCGCTGGGCTATACCGAGGCTCTCGGTCGCCGATCCCTCCGCGAACGCATCGCGCTGCATTACCGCGAATGGTACGATTTGGATCTGCCGGCGGATCGGGTGGCGGTGACCGTCGGTGCGTCCGGTGCCTTCCCGCTGGCCTTCCTGGCCGCGTTCGATCCGGGCGATCGGGTGGCGATGGCCGCACCTTTCTACCCGCCTTATGTCAATATTATCACCGCCTTGGGTATGGTGCCGGTCATCATGGAGGCCGGGCCGGAAACCCGCTTTCAGCCCAGCGTCGCGATGCTGGAAAGGCTCGACCCCCGGCCCGATGGCCTGATCGTTGCCAGCCCCTGCAACCCCGTCGGCACCATGCTGCACCCCGAGGAACTCGCCGCCATCGCCCGCTGGTGCGACGCCAACGGGGTCCGGCTGATCAGCGACGAGATCTATCACGGCCTGCACTACGACAGCGCCATCGCCACCGCTGCCGCCCTTAGCCCCAGTGCGGTGGTCATCAACAGCTTCTCGAAATATTTCTCGATGACCGGCTGGCGGGTCGGCTGGATGGTGCTGCCCGAGGATCTGGTCCGCCCGGTCGAATGTCTGGCGCAGAACATGTTCATCAGCGCGCCCTATTTGTCTCAGGTTGTGGCGGAAGC
>JANXMB010000065.1 GCA_025354865.1 Acetobacteraceae bacterium
CAGCGAGGCGGATTTACAGAAGCCGGGCACGTCCTGATACAGGCCCGCGTCGTCCTCCCCCCGCCACGCATGATAGGCGCGCGCGATCTTCGCGATATCGTCATCGGACAGCTCCTTGCGGGTGCGATCCACCATATGCCCGAGCTTGCGGGCGTCGATGAACAGCACCTCGCCGCGCCGGTCGCGCAGTTTCTTGTTGCGCGCGATGCCGTTGGACCGGTCGCGCGCCAGGAACCAAAGACAAACCGGAATCTGCGTCGAGTAAAACAACTGCCCAGGCAGGGCGACCATGCAATCGACGACCCCCGCGGCGCCGCCGGTGCCCTCGATCAATGCGCGGCGGATCGTGTCTTCGCCGCTCTGGGTGGACGACATCGACCCATTCGCCAGCACCACGCCCGCGACCCCAACCGGGCTGAGGTGATGCACGATGTGCTGGACCCATGCGAAGTTGGCATTGCCGGCGGGCGGCGCGCCGTATTTCCAACGCACATCGTCCCGCAACCGGTCGCCGCCCCAGTCGGAGATGTTGAACGGCGGGTTCGCGAGGACGAAATCGGGCTTCAGGTCGCGATGCTCGTCTTTGTGAAAACTGCCCTCGCTGTTCCACCTGATGTCAGCGTCGATCCCACGCACCGCCAGGTTCATCTTGCACAGGCGCCACGTCGTGTAATTCGACTCCTGGCCATAGACCGCGATATCGCCGATCCGCCCGCCATGCAGTTCGGCGAATTTCTCCGACTGCACGAACATCCCGCCGGAGCCGCAGCAGGGGTCGTAGACGCGGCCCTTGAACGGCTCGATCATCTCGACCATCACCCGCACGACGGAGCGCGGCGTGTAGAATTCGCCGCCGCGCTTGCCTTCCGATCCCGCGAACTGGCCGAGGAAGTATTCGTAAACGCGGCCCAGCAGATCCCGCGCCTGCCCCTTCTCCTGCCCCAGCGCGATGCCCGAGATCAGGTCGATCAATTCGCCCAGCATGATGGCGTTCAAAGCGGGGCGGGCGTATTCCTTGGGCAGCACACCTTTCAGGGTTTTTTCGTTGTACTTCTCGATGGCGATCATCGCGTCGTCGATCAGGCGGCCGATCGAGGGTTGCTTCGCGTTGGCCTGAAGGTGCGACCAGCGCGCCTCCGGTGGCACCCAGAACACGTTCTCGGCCGCGTACTCGTCCGGGTCTTCCGAGGGCTTGGCGATACTGGAGTCCGGAAAGTCCTTGTCGTCTTCCAGCAGGACGGCGCGCCGCATCTCGAAACTGTCGGAGATGTGTTTCAGGAAGATCAGGCCGAGGGCGACGTGTTTGTAATCCGAAGGCTCCATATTGCCGCGCAGCTTGTCGGCGGCTTTGAACAACACCGCCTCGAACCCCAGATCGCCGCCGTTGCCGTTCGTCCGAGCGGCCCGCGCCCGTGCGGCGGCAGGCGTTGGCGCTTGGGCCTCGGGTTCCGGCGCGGTGGCCAGGGAGACCGATCCGCCGCGTCCCCGGCCGGAGGTCAGAACGCCCGATGCAAGCAGTTCGTTTTTGACGGTGTCATAGGTGGCTTCATCCCACCCCAGCGCTTCCCGCAGGCGAGCGTTGCCCGCCGAACCGCCCCGTTCGGTCAGGGCCGCCGCGAGCCTGTCTTTCTGCGCCTGATCAGCCATTCCGTCCCCTGTGCTCCTGTATCGGTTTGACCGCCATTTCCAAGGCGAGTTCGGCCACACCACACAACGCCTCCGCCCGCGAATCCATCCCGGCCAGACAGACCATCGCGCGCGTCCCCTGCCTGCATTCCAGTTGCGGGCATTTTCGCCAGACACGAAACCGCGCCGGCCAGGTCCGCCGCCCGAGTCAGGCGTCCGGGTCACGGATCATCGGGCGGACCATGACAGATCGTGACAGATATTCCCTATATCGACGTTCCCCCGCGCCCGTAAGCGCGGGAACGTCGATATAGAGGGAAACCGTCAACATCTGTCATCGCCAAACCCGCCGGACTCAGCCCGGGTCGTCCAAGGCAGAGGACGTATCTGCCAGCGCCAGTCCGCCGAACCCGCGATTCCCGTGAAAGAGGCCAGGTTTAAAGCCCCGATCTTGCAGCTTCTGGCTGAACAGTTTCTTCGATCCGGGTTCTTCGCCTTCAGCCTTCGCCCACTTCTCCCAGTCGTCAAACAAGATGGCGACAGCCGTGCCTCCATAGCCAACCCGTTTGCAACGCTCGCCGGTCCATCGCCCGAGCGTGTCCTCGGCTTCCAGGTATTGGCCAGTCGCCTCCGTCACACTGGGCGGCGGCGAGAGGCCAATGTTTTGCCAGCGGAGGCACCCTTTGATGGCCCAGGCCAGGATGCCGGGCCATTCGGCTTTCAACTTGTCCAGCAGTTCGGGGTCTTTCTCGTCTTTTGGGATGGTGACGGTGAAGGGGATCAAATGCAGCCGCCGCCGGATGGCTTCATCGACTCCGCGAAACGCCGGCCGGTGATTGCCCGCGATGAACAGTTTGTAGGTGGGGGTGTAGGTGAAATAATCTTGCCGCATAAACCGTGCGCGGATGGGATCGCCACCGGTCAGCGTCTTGATTTTCGCCTCGGCCCAGGCGCGGCCTTCCTCGGTCTCCTGTGCGGTGACAAGGCGGGCACCGCGAAGCCCGGCGCGTTCGGTGGAATGGCGCTCGTACTGGCTGGCGGTGAAAGTTTCCATGGGCGCCACGGCCGCGTAATCGCCCATGATTCCGGTCTGTGTACTCAGGAAGACGCCCTTGCCGTTCCCGCCGGTCCCATGGCCGAAGAACAGGGCATGTTCGCGCGTGCTGCCGGTCAACGAGTAGCCTGCGACGCGCATCATGAAATCCTGAAGCGCATGATCGTCACCCGTGATTTTGCCGAGGAATTTGAGCCAGCGCGGGCACTCGCCGCTGGGCGCGACGGCGGTGATCTTGGTGCAATAATCTTCCGGCCGGTGGGGCCGCATGTGCCCGGTCCGCAGATCGACCACGCCGCCTGGGGTGTTCAACAGCCACGGGTCCGTGTCCCACTGGTCGATGGTCGCGGCGTGCGCACGATCGGCTTTGGCCAGCCGCTCGACGGCCGCGATGGTTTTCGCGCTGGCGATGGCGACGGCAATGCGCGGATCGCTGGCCTCACCGGCGGCTTTCCGGCAGACAGCGCGGGCGAAGTCGAAGGCGCGCATCGTGTCATCGAAGGTCCAGACCGATCCGGTCCAGATCAGCCAGGTGTTCCACGCCGCCACGTATCGCAGGTCGTGTTCGTGGGTTTTGGTAAAGCGGGCGGCCAGGGCATCGTCCGAGAATCGGCCCTCCCTTTCGACCTCCGGCACCAAGATCACGGGCTTTTCCGTGGCATCGAAACCGCGCGCGGCGGCGGCGTGAATGGCGGTGGCTTCGGTCATGTCCGCGCACCCGCGCGCAGCGCGCTATTGAGGGTCTGTTGCGTCTCCACCCGGTCGAGTCCCGCCATCTTGGCGGCCCAGCCCATGGCCTCAGCGATTTCCACCAACGCCAGCGCGCCCACGGCGATGAACCGGCGTAGGGCGAAGGTTTCACGGTTCAAAGCTGCGTTGCGTGAACCCGGCGGCGCCGCGCCGACACGGTCCGCAGCGTTCCGTAATGCCGCCGCCGCGTCGCGCCGGATACGGTCGGGATGGTCAAGATGATGCAGGGGTGGCCTGGAAGCCGGAGGCTCGGGCGGCGGGGCTACCAACCGAAGCAACCATTCCGGCGCCGGCGGCGGCGCAAGCTCCCACGGCGGCGTAATCCACCGGTACGGCCGCCGCGTCCGGTGGTGGATGGACGGCGGAACCGTCACCGTCAGCCGCCCACGACGAGGATCAAGTCCAGGGGCAGGCGTGCCGGTCTGTCCGATGATCGGCTCGCCTTCGTGGCGGAAGAACAGGGCGAACCCGCCGCCACCGGAGCGGGTCATGGGCCGCTCCGGGATAGGACCATGGTCCCGCACGAGAGCCGCCAAGGCCGCGATCCCGTCGGTAGCATGATCAGGTCCGGGCGCGTCAACGTCGAGCGCCCAAACCCCGGAGCCCTCCATTACGACGCGCCAGTTGCAGCCGTGAAACTCCCTGGACCAACGCGCCAGTTGGCCAAGGTCGCAGGTCGCCGCATCTGCCGCACCCTTGATGCACGCGGCCCTGCTGAACCTTGACGCGGGATGAAGCCGCCAGCCCTGAAGGGCGAGGCGTTCAACGTCAGACGGCAAAGCGGGGATCATCGCTCCGCCTCCTTGGCCCGGCGGAACAACTGTCCGTGGGGCCGATCGGCCGCGACGGCCGTGCGAAAGGAATCCATCAGTGGATCAGGGCGTGCAGGCTGCGCGCGCAAACCAAGGTGCGGCCACCGATTTTGATAAACCGCAGCTTACCGGCCTTGTTCATCCGCCGGAGCGTGGCGATCGACAGGCCGACGGCCTCGGCGGCGGTTCGCAAAGTATAGGAAATGCGCTCGCCGGGAACGCCGGGGAGAGAGACCGCCCCATGCCGTTCGGCGGTGGGGGCGTTCGGTTGAGTGGTAACTGGCATAAATGCCTCCTTGCGGGTCACGGCACGACCTGCGCCGCAAGGCTGGATGCTGGTGTCACGACCTCTCGGGAGGGTGATTGCCTGTTGTGTCACGATGCGACATGCAACAACTCGGTAGGGTTAATTATCTGAAATATCGCAATAATTTTCAAAAACACCGAGAGGCCCAATTGAAGCGACTCGGGCGCCCTACCGATCAGACTCCCGTACGTCGAATGACAACTGGGTTACCTGGAGACGCTCGGATCAGCGACCGTGCCCGCTGCTTCCGTGGTAAATATGGTGGCCCCTCGTCCACGGCTTGGCTCATTGTCTGGAATCAGGTCTCACGGCCATCGGCGGGACGGTGCTCCAGTTTCCATGCCACCCGACTCAGATCGTGTAACTCACATCGCGAATATCACGAGACGCGGCGTTCGGCGGCACGCTCGGTTTTCTTCTTGCTGACCTCGCAATGGTCCGCCCATGCCGCCATTAGAGGAGTCCGCAGGTCGAGCAAATCGGAACGCCGATAGGCGCGGGAGACCGCGTTCCGGTCTTCATGGGCCAACGCCTTCTCCGACGCCTCCGCTTCGCCCGGCCGGGTATCGTCAACCCAGGTGCGGAAGGTTGCCCGCCAACCGTGCGGCACCGCCTTGCGCCCATCCAGATCACGCCACGCGCCATCGCCTGCGTTCATCCGCCGCATGACCTCGGACAACGCCATGTCGCTGAGCGGGCGGTCGCGTTTGGCACTCGGGAATATCAGCGTGGCGTCCATGAGCGGTGCCAGTCTGGGGAGGTCGGACGGCTTCGCGCCGGCACCGGTCGCGGTCGTGTAGGCTTGGGCCAGCACCGCCAGCGCCTGGGGTGCCAGTGGAACACGATGCGGCTTCACGTCCGCTGATTTCTTCCCCTTCATCCTCTCGCCTGGGATGGTCCAGACCGGGGTGCCACCGTCGAAGGACAGTTCAGACCACCTGGCACCACGAACCTCGCCCGAACGGGTGGCGGTCAGGATGCATAACCGCAGCGCCAGCGGCGCGAGGCCCGTCATCACGTCCAATGCCTTCATGAAAGCCGGAGCCTTCGCCCAGGGAAGCGATGGATGCTTGCGTCCGCCGGGCAACGCGGACAGTCCGGCATGGCGCAGCATCCGCGCATCCGCCGGATTATCGTTCGCCCGCCAGCCGTGCGCGGCGGCGTAACGTAGCGCGGTTCCGATGCGGCGCAGCACTTTCCGCGCCGTAGCGGGCCGGGAGGTCCATACCCGGTCCACCGATCGCAGCACCGCCGCACGGTCCACGTCCGCCACCGGCATGGCGCCCAGTGTCGGGAAGGCGTGTTTTTCGAGCGAGGCCGTCCAGAGGTCCGCCGTGCGGCCGTTCTTCCACCCCGGCGACTGCGCCTCGATACACGCCAAAGCCACCGCCTTGAAGGTCCGCGCCTCGGCCTCGGTCGCCGCCTCTCTTCTGGTTTTCGCTTCCGCCGCTACCGCGTCCCGCCGCTTGATCGGGTCAACCCCGTCCTTCGCCTGGTGGCGTGCGGCCCGCGCCTTCTCTCTGGCGGCTTTGAGCGTGGTCTCGGGATAGCCGCCGAGGCCCATGTCCCGGCGTTTTCCGTTCACCGTCAGGCGGCATAGCCAGACCTTCGCGCCCGTGGGCCGCACTTCGAGCAACAAGCCCTCGCCATCGGAAATCCGATAAGTGGCCGAGCGGGGTTTCAACGCATCCACGGTTTTCACGTCGAGGGATTTGGTCTGGCGCGGCATCGGAGCGGTGTCCATCGAAAGTGGAATTCGAACTGCATCCCCCACAATATCCCCCACACTTGGATTGCGCCAGCCTGAAATCGTCTGATCCAGTGTGATCTATATAATCAAGTTTTCATTGGTATTTTTCGAATTTCATGATCGGATATGAAACAGCCTGATCCATGTAATTGGCGTCCCTACGGGACGCCAATTATTTCAGTCTCTTAAATGTAGATGTTCGAAACCGTTATCTCGGTTGGGTCCCGGCCGTGTGCTGTGTCTCGTCGCGTTTGGCGATACCCGAGCTTCGGCACGGCAGGACATCGGACGCGACATGCCAGGATTGCAATGCCCTGCATAACGCGCCGCCGACGCTATCGTTGCATTTTGCGGCTGGTTCGAAAAGGTCGATCTGGGCGGGCGCGCTCGAAGCCATGCGGTTCTGCTGGCGGAACGGAACGACGCCGGTGGTTAGAACACAATTCCTGGGTCGGACGCCGCCCCGCCAAGCGCGGCCATGGACCACACTCCCAAGCAGACCTAAACGCTCGACCCGACGATATCAATCGACCTGTACAATCGGTGTCGTCGCCAACACCTAACAATTTCACCCCCCCTGCCCCGCCCGAGGAATAAGCGCGGTCGCCCAAACGTCTCCGATACGACCGACCCGTCGCATGATCGACCCGGACCGCAATGGGTCGCGGGGTGGGCCGACTGCTATCGGATTTTGCAGGGGATAAAACGTTTGTTCGCCAGCCCGCCCGACCTCCGACACCAGCTCCCCGGCCTGCTGCCGCGGTTGCGGCGGTTCGCAACGATGTTGACCCGTTCGACCGACAAGGCGGACGATCTGGTTCAGGTCGCGATCGCCCGCGCGCTGGAACGCACCGATCAATGGGAACCCGGCTCCAGGGCCGATCTGTGGCTGTTTCGAATCATCCGCAGCGTGTGGATCAATCAGACCAAAGCCGCGCGGCTGCGCCGAACCGAATCGGTCGAGGATCACGATTGCGCTGACGTATCCGACGGCGTCGCCGCCATGGAAGCCCGCCTGACCCTGAAAGAAGTACAGACCGCCTTCGCTCGGCTGCCCGAAGATCAACGACAAGCGCTCTTTCTGGTCAGCGTCGAGGAATATTCGTACCGCGAGGCCGCCGCCATGCTGAATGTTCCCATCGGGACCGTGATCAGCCGGCTGGCGCGCGGGCGGGCCGCGTTGGTGCAATCGGCAGGACGCACGACCGCCGGGCGCGTCGTGCTGTTGCGCGAAAAGGCAACCCGATCATGACCGCCCCGGCGCCCGACGACCTTATGCTCAGCGCGTTTCTCGATGGGGAACTCGATCCCACGACCATGGAACTGGTGGCGAGGCGGGTGGCGGCGGAACCCGCTTTGGCAGCGCGGGCGGCGATGTTTCAGGCTGCCGATCGGCTGTTGCGGCAGGCGTTTGCGGTCTCCGGCCAGTCGGCGGCGCCGCTTGCCGGCATCGTGGCGACCGCACCCCGTAGGCCAACGTCGGCAAAGCGTGCGCCAACCGCAGGACCGGCCCAGACAACAAGGCGCGGCTGGCTGGCTTTGGCGGCGGCCTCGGTCGCTGGCATCGCGGTCGGTGCGTCCGGTTGGGTGGCGCTGCCGGCAGGCAACGACCGTGCCGCCTCGCTTGCACATACGATGGCGGAAATCGCCGAATACCATTCCATCTACACCGTCGAGCGGGAACATCTCGCCGAGGTGCCGGCCGCGCGCAAAGATCATATCGAGACCTGGCTGGGCGGACGCCTGGAACGTCCGTTCAAGATTCCCGACCTCTCCCACTTCGAGCTCACCTTTCAGGGCGGGCGGCTGCTCGGCATCGATCGCAAGCCGGTGGCGCAGTTGATGTATACGGAACAGAACGGCAGCGTGATCGCACTTTGTATTGTCCCGGCAACGGAAGACATGACGGCGATCGCCCATCGCGCGACCGATGGTGGGGTGCTGTTGTTGGGTCGTGGCCACGGGCACCAGGTGTTGATCGTCGTCGGCCCGTCGAACAACCCATTCCTCGACCGCATCGCGGACGCGCTGCCGGCGCTGTTATTCGGCCACTCCTGACCGCCTCCCTACCGCGCTGCACGACGAGACCCGCAGCGCTGGGCGGCGGTTTCTCGGATCGATCGGATCACGATCCCGCGATCGGCGCCCGCCGTTCAGCCGATCGTCTCATTCGCAGTTCCGTCGATCATGGTTCGAGCGGCCGAACAACACTCCAATCCATCGGAATTCCGCGCCTATCCGCCGCGCAACGTCGGTTCGTTCGCACCGCATCGGCCAACGCCGCAACACCGGCGGAGGCATCGTTGCAGCAGGATGTCCGGCAAACATACAATATTTCAAGTAAAAAATATCATTTAATCTACAAAATCCAGAGCGCCGATCCAGCAATCGACGGGAACACGAATATTCTTCTTCGAATCGACTTTATTCCCTCGCAACGAAAAAATAAATACGGGAAAAAAACATCCTTCCCAGTTGTTCCTCCCTCGAACGCCATCCATCGGTCCGAAATTTTCGGCCCGACCCGCCGCTGGCTGCGGCCTATTCGATTGAAGGAACAGGACAATGACCATCGTAAACAACAAAGGCACGATCGGCATCGCTGGCATCGCCGGTTTCGATCCCGGCACCGACGGAACGATCGGCGGGGCGGGCGGCGATGCGTTTCCGGCCCTGCTGACCGAAACCGCGTCCGCCAGTGCGGTCGTCGCCGAGGGCGGGGCCGGCGGCGCCGGGGGCAATGGCGCCGATAACCCAGCGGGAATTGGCGGCGCAGCGGGAATTGGCGGCGCAGCGGGTGGGGGCGGCGCCGGGGGCGCGGCCAGTGCGGCCGTCGCAGCGACTTCATCCGCCGCGCTCGGGTTCTTCGCTCCGACTGTCGTCGCGACAGCAATCGGTGGCGCAGGCGGTGCGGCAGGCAGCGCAGGCAACGCCGGCACGCCGACGTCCGGCGCGGGGGCCAATGGCGGCGACGGGGGGGCTGCCACAGCCTCCGCCACCGGATCGGGCGGCGTGCTCATTCTATCGGCCGGCGCAACCGGCGGCGATGGCGGTGCGGGAACCGGGGTTGGCTTCGCCGGCGGTGCCGGCGGCACTGCCACCATCCTCGCGGCCTCGGTGACAACACAGGATGGGGGTTCGGCCTCCGCCACCGCCACCGGCGGGGCCGGCGGGGCCGGCCTGGCGGGCGCGAATGGCGGCACGGGCGCCGCTGTCCTGTTGAATAACGTCGCATCGGTCGGCGCGACCGCAGCCCATGCACGCACCAGCGCGGCGATGGGGCAGGCCGCAACCGGTGGCGCGGGCGGCGCCAGCAATGGCGGGCAAGCAAGCGCCGGCGGCGCGGCGAGCACCACGTTGATCGACGACGATACGGCCAATCCCTCCCCCGCCGTGCGATTGAACGGCAATGCGATCGCAACCGGCGGCGCCGGCGGGGCGGGCAGCGGCATAACGAGCGGAGCGGCCGGCGGCGCGGCGAACGCGACGGTGACGATGACCGGCACTCATATCATACAAGCCACCGCTTCTGCGACTGGCGGAGCGGGCGGCGGTTCGACCGGAAGCGGCGCAGGCGGGACCGGCGGTTCGGCCCAGGCGAGCGCCGCCGCGATCGAAATCGGCAACGATACCCTGACGTCGGGCGTCCTGGTTGCCGGCGGCGCGGGTGGATCGGCCTCCGGCGACGCAAATGGCGGCGATGGCGGCGCGGTCCTCGGCGCCGTCGCCTCGGCGGTCGATGTGGGCGGTAACAATCACCCGGCGCTGGTGCAGACGCAGGTGTTCGGCGGCCAGGGCGGCAACGGTATCGGGGTGGGCCATAGCGGCGGCGCGGGCGGCGCGGTTGGCGGCGCCTCGGCCCTGGCCGTCGACGGTGCGGCGACTGCCTCGGTCATGCAATACGGCGGGCGCGGCGGCGATGGGTTGGCGGGCGCGGTGGGCGGCGCGGGTGCGAACAGCGTACTGACCGACGCCGTCTCCGGCCTGGCACCGGGGGGCACGATCTCGCTGACGCAGTTCGCCAGCGCCGGAGCCGGTGGCTTCAGTCACGGGGGCCTTGCCGGCACGGCAGGCGCGGCAACCAGCGACCTGCGGTTCGTGGACGCCAGCGCGGGCGGGATCGGCGGCCAATCGACAGCCATCGGTGGCGTCGGCGGCGGCAGCGACAGTTTCGGCGCCATCGGCGGTGCGGCGGAAGCATCGGCGGCGCTGACCGAAACCGGGTCCGGCGGCCTGAGTGCGGCGGCGGGGGCCGTGGGCGGCATGGGCGGCGAGGGCGGCAACGGCGGCGGATTGGGTGGCACCGCGACGCTCTCGTATGCGACGGCAACAGGATCCAACCTCGCAGGGAACAGCGCGTTCGCAGGCGGAACGGCCGTGGGCGGGGCGGGCGGCACGGCAACCGCGACCGGGGCCGGCGGGACAGGGGGCACCGCCACGATCGCAGCGCGGTCCATCGTGGCAACCGCATCCGGCATCGCCTCGTTCTTTCCCAGCGCGACGACGGCATCGGCGGCGGCGACGCAGACCGGCGGTGCCGGCGGCCTGGGGATGGCGGGCGCGAACGGCGGCACGGCGGCAAGCAGCAGCCTAACCGATGCCGTGAGCGGCCGATCCGCAAATGGCCTGAGCCTGAGCCAGACTGCGGCGGGGGGCGCGGGCGGATCGGCGAGCGGCACCGGCACGGCAACGGCCGGTGGTTCGGCTATGTCGTCGCTGACATTCGACGATAACCTGACCAACGCCGGACTGGCCGCGTCCCTGACCGGCGGGGCGCGCGCGGTCGGCGGCCAGGGTGGCAATATTCTGGGCGCCTCCGATACCAACAACGGCGCATCGGGCGGCAACGCAGCCGCCGCCACGCTATTCGTCGGGGCCGGGTCCATCGACACCTCCTTCGCCGGCCCCTCCCAAACCGGCGCGTTCGGCGGCGGCGGCGGCGCGGCCATCGGCACCGGCAACGGCGGCCGAGGGGGCGACGCGGTGTCCGCAACGACCGCCGTCTCGACATCGACCGGCACCAACGCAGCGATAGCGGCGAGTAACGCTTTCGGCGGCCAGGGCGGCAGTGCCAGGAATGGCAACGGCGGCGACGGCGGCACCGGCATCGGCGCCAGCGTCAGCGGTTCGGCTGCCACCTCGACCTTGCGCGGCAGCACCGGCCTGAGCGGTTTCGCCGTGAATATCGCCGCCAATGCCAGCGGGGGCGCCGGCGGGCTGGGGCTGGGGGCGGGCCACCGAGGCGGCCAAGGCGGTTCGGCCGGCGGCGCATCGGCAACCGGGTTCGGCACATCGGTCTACGCCACGGTCTTCGAAGGCGGCGGCGCGGGCGGCATCGGCTACAACGGTGCCACAGCGGGCAACGGCGCCGCTGTCTCGATCGCCAATGCCATAACGGCAGCCACGACCGGCGGCGCCATGCGGTTGCAACAGGCAGCGACCGGCGGAGCGGGCGGCACTTTGGGTTACACAGCACTCGCGCTATCGACCCCCGGCCTGGTCGCCGGCACGGGCGGGGCGGCAGCGAGCGATCTGGTCTTCGACGACACAATGAACGCGATCCAGGCGTCCTCGCTCGCCGTTCGAACCGACGCGCAAGGCGGCATGGGCGGCGGCGCGGCTATCGGTCTGATCGCCGGAGATGGCGCCGGAGCGGAGGCAACGACCGTCGCGAAAGGCGGGGCACTCGTCGATGCCACCGCCGCTGCGCGCGGCGGCTTCGGCGGCACTGGCGCCCTGAGCATTCAAGGCGGCATGGCCGGCGGCGCGGTGGCCAACGCCACCGGAACGGCGCAAGGCGTGGCGCGGGTTACGGCGCAAGCGACCGGCGGCAATGGC
>JANXMB010000080.1 GCA_025354865.1 Acetobacteraceae bacterium
CCGGCGATCGACGAGCGTGTGGCCGATGCCGTGGCCGCTTCGGCCAATGCTGCGGCCATCCACGCTTTGTTGGGCAACCCTTCCGCCCAAATCCGGGAGGCCGCGTTGGACGCTTTGGTGGCGGCATCGGCCCAGCACACGGAATGGCAGGAACCCCTCGTCCGCCGTCCCGTTCTGCCGCTCCGCGCCGCTCGGGCGCTATCGGAAATCGTGGCGTCGCATTTGTTGCAGACGTTGGCGGCGCGCACCGATTTGGATGCCGCCTTGGCACAGCACCTCAAGGAGCGATTGGCAGTGACCGAACCGCCGGAGCCGGTCGCTGGCACGACCGAGATGGCGCTGGCCGAGGCCCGCCGGCTCGCCCGATCCGGCCTGCTGTCCGAGCAGGCGTTGCTGGCTGCCGTCCGGCGGGGGGAGGCGCTTATGATCTCGGCGCTGTTGGCGGTCGCTGCCGATGTGCCGCTGGATGCGGTGGACCGCGCGGCGTCGCGGCGCAGCGCAAAAGGTTTGGTGAGCCTAGTCTGGCAGGCCGGTTTCACTATGCGCGCGGGTGTTGCTGTGCAACGCGTGCTGGGCCTGTTGCCGCCCGGAGAAGCCTTGTCGTCCGGGCCGGGCGGCGGGTTCCCGCTGTCGGTGGACGAGATGCGCTGGCAGATCGCGGTTTTGTCCCGGGAGGGGCAGCGATAGTGCGCGCGATTGTCGGAAAATTTTACATGTCGAGGAAGGGAGTGGAATAAAACGCTGGATCGTCAGTCCTTTGCCGCTTGGCACGGGGTTTGCTAGGCTATGTGCGTGCCCCGTATTGGGGCGCCGAAAAGAAACGACGGTCTGCGGTTCGGAAAAAAGGGTATTGGAATGCAAATGTTGTTGAAAGCCGTATTGGGGGCGGGTTTTGTCGTGGCAGCCATCGGCAGCGCGCAGGCCCAGGTCAATAATGGGCCGCCGGGTGAAGCTTACAACACGGTCCTCGATCTCAGCGGCAGTTCCTCCTCGGCGGGCTACGTCCAATACGGTGTGAGCAATTCGATCACTTTCGTAGCGACCACGACTACATCGACCGTCACTTTTGCGTTCCGCAACGACCCCGGGTATTTCGCGTTCGATAACGCGTCGGTCCTCGATATCACCACGCCTTCCGGCAACCTGCTGGTGAATGGCGACTTCGAAGCTGCCGTCCTGGCGCTGGGCACCACCGATGCGCCGGGCTGGAAATATTGGCAGGATCCGGCGATCGCGCCGATCAACACCGGCAGCGGTGTCAACACAGCCGTTAGCTATACATCGACCAACTCCGGCCTGGGTGCGCAGAGTGGCACGCAGTTCTGGGGCGACGGGTCATGGAATGCCTACGACGCGATTTCCCAGTCCTTCGCCACGACGATCGGGGACCAATATGCGATCGGTTTCTGGCTGAACAACTCCCGCACCAGCGGCACCTATAGCGCCCTGGACCCGTCTTCGGGCGCGACGATGGATCTCACGGTTTATGCGCCGGATCCGATCCCGGAACCGGCTGCGGTGGCACTTCTGGGCATCGGGCTGCTCGGCGTCGGCTGGGTGCGCCGTCGCAAGGCCTGATCCATCCGGCGATTTGTCGGAAAATTTTACACCTGAGCGCGATGACCGAAGGTCTGAATCGCGCGATCAAACAAGAGCGCGATGACCGAAGGTCTGAATCGCGCGAACAAACAAGAGCGCGATGACCGAAGGTCTGAATCGCGCGATTTAGCAGGTTGCTAGAAACCAGGGCGGCACTTTCCGGTGCCGCCCGTTTCGTTTCAGATTTTTTTCACCAGTTGCGCCAGGATGGCGTCCAGGTGGTCGTCGGCCAGCTTGCGTAGTTCGTCGTCCGTGCGATCCTGCACGGGATGCGGCACGAACACGTAAGCCGGGTCGGTGCCAAGCGCCTTCGATTGGGCGGCGGCGGCATCGACGAATTCGGTGGTGGCAACACCGACGGAAGGAATGCCACGGGACTCGAGATCCGCCAGATCATGCGTACAGCACGATGTGCAGGACCCTCAGTCCGCCAACCCTTCGATCACCACGTGCGCTTCGAGCGCGATCTGCTGATAGATCGCCAGCGGCGCCGGTTTGGCGACCGTCGGCTTCATATAGCGCTTCACCGCAATGCCCATTCCGGACAGCCGCTCGTCCAACCGGTCGAGGAACACGTCCCCGCGCGGCTTTGAAATATCCAGCAGCGCAACCGTCAGGCCTTCCAGCCGGTCGGGTCGGGCCAGCCGTTCCCGCGACGTCGGATTGGATTCCGCCGTCGGGTCAAGCAGGATCGTCATGCTCTCACCTCCTTCGATACAGGTAGACTTCCGGTCGGGCCCGGCATGGCCCAACCCCCGATAATGCCGGAAAACATCCCGGCGCCGCCGCCCGCACGGACAATCATCAGACCGTCGGGGCGGAATTTATGCACTGTTTTGCCGGCCATGGTGGGTGGCAGGCCCTCGGCGATGCCATCGACACCCCGCAGCAACGGATCGGCCGGCACAGCGGTCAGCGCCTGCAGTTCCGCCAGCACGCGCTGCTTGGTCCACCCGGCCTGGCGGAACGTGCGCTCGTGCTCTGGGCAGACGACCAGCATGGCGTCGCACGCGGGATACAGCCGAGGATTGTGGATCGCGCGCAACGAACCGGCCATCGAGCGCGTCAGGCTTTCCGGCGTGCGCGATTTCTGATCCACCACGCCCTGCAGCCCGAAACCGGCGAACACGGTCACGGCCGATACCCCGCGCGGAATGCCGAAATCGGTGGAAAGCGGCTCCCAACACGATCCTTCCTCGTCCTCGGCAAAGCAGTAGGTGTATTTGCCGGGGTTGCCGAGGGTGGCGCGATCCACCTCCTGCGGGCGGCCGCCGCCGATGTTGCGAATCACCAACTGCACCGCGCGGCCAATGGTCGCATTGGCGCGGTTGCCCTGACCGAGGGCATTGCCCTTCGCGTTCATGCCGATCTGCCGTCGCACCGGCCCATTCACCACGACGACCGGACCGACAAACATGGTCGTCGCCAGCACGCCGTGCATCGCAAATGCGGGGTCCAGCACGGCTTCGACCGCCGCCAGAACGACCGGCAGATACTCCGGTTTGCAGCCGGCCATCACCGCGTTGATGGCGATCTTTTCCACCGTCGCCGGGATCAGGTTGGGCGGGCAAAGGCCGATGACCTCCGCCGGGTCGCGGGCGGTGCCGTTCAACATACGCAGCACCCGTTCCTGCGTCGGCGGCACCACCGGCAAGCCGTCCGACCAGCCGCGTTCGAACATCGCCTCGAACGCATCTTCGTCGTCGCCGAGTTCGATGTGCCGCGCCGTCAGGCCGGTTTCGCCGAACCGAATCTTGAGCTTTTCCAGCACCCCGGGTTCCACGTTCTTCGCACCACAGCCCGGACGGAACGCCGGCAGCGCGGCGCCGATGCCTTGGAAACCGCTGATGCGTTCCCAGGCGGCGCGGTCCCAGCCGTAGGTGCGCCCGACATCCTGCCCGTCCTGGAACCGGATCAGCGTCGGCACGATTTCGATGCCCAACCGGTGGGATACGTCCAATGCGGTGTCGTCGATGCGCTCGGCCACCGACTCCGGGAAGCCGGGGTCGTCCTGGGTGTAAACGACAAGCCCGCCCTGCGCTGCCAATTCGGCCAGCACCGGCGCGGTCAACGTGCAGGTCGGACAGTCGCGCTTGACGACAGCGACCAATCCGTCACGGGGGAGAGTGTTTAACATCGGCGGAGTATGCGGGCGGGTTTCGCTGCGGTCCATATCTATCCGCAGCGGTGTAGCTAGCTCGTGATCTATCCGCAGCGGCCGTCGTCGTGGTTGCCCCGGAAACTGTCATAAATCGTCCCTTGCGCCGGGCGCGTGCTGCCCGCATTGAAGCCCGCAGATTGCGACTGTGCGACCAAAGACCGCGATCCCGAGAAGCGGCGTCAACAGATTTCGGCAATGCGCATGCGGTCAGCCGCCGCGCGCCACGGTTCCCATTCCTTATCGAGGACTTATATGACACCCGGTCCCATCGCGCCGACCGCCGCCGATGTGCAGGCGGACGCCCTGCGCGCCATCCTCGTTGCCCATCGTCAACCCATGCTCGGACAGGGTCTGGGCCAGATCGCATCGACCTTCGTGCCGTTTTTCGCCCTCCTCGCGGCCATGTATGGGCTGGCCACGATTTCGCCCTGGCTCAGTCTGTTGCTCACGATACCGGCGGCCGGCTTGGTGGTGCGGATCTTCATCATCCAGCACGATTGCGGCCACGGCGCGTTTTTTCGTAGCCGAGCAGCCAATGCGTGGCTGGGTCGGTTCTGCGGGGTGATCACGATGACCCCGTTCGCGAACTGGCGCCGTCAACACGCCCTTCATCACGCCGTTTGGAACAATCTCGATCGCCGCACGGGGCTCGGGGACATTTATTCCACCTGCATGACGGTCGCCGAGTATCGCGCGCTGTCGGCCGCCGCGCGGATTTGGCATCGCGCCGTGCGCCATCCCGCCGTCGCGCAGGTTTTGCTGCCGCCGCTGGTGTTCCTGCTGCTGTACCGGGTGCCGTTCGACACGCCGCTGTCCTGGCGGCGGGAGTGGTACAGCGTGTTCCTGAACGACGCCGCCATCGTTGCGGTGCTGGCCGCGTTGACGGCCTGGTTCGGCTTCGGGCCGGTCGCGCTGGTGCATTTTCCGATCGTCGCATTGGCAGCGATTATCGGCATGTGGATCTTCTCGGTTCAGCATCGGTTCGAGGGCGCGGTCTGGTCCCGCCAGGACGGATGGACCGCATCCGGCGCGGCGCTGCAAGGGACGTCGCATTTGAAACTACCGCGGATATTGCAGTGGTTCAGCGGCAATATTGGCTTCCATCATATTCACCATTTGACCCCGCTGGTCCCCAATTACCGGTTGGAAGACTGCCATCGCGCCTGCGCCCCGATCCTGACCGATGCCCCGTCGCTGACCCTGGGCCAGGCGTTGCGGGCGCCGTCCTATGCGCTGTGGGACGAGGAGACCGAACGCATGGTGCGGTTTTGCGATTTACCCTCACCCGCACCCGGCAACGCGCACCTTGGCACCCCGCCAACCCAGCGCTAAACCATCGGTCGAGAAAACGCTGCCCGGAGGGAACCCGAAGCATGATCGACAAGATCGTCCAGACCATGGCCGATGCCATGGCGGGCATCGAAGATGGCGCTACCGTCCTGCTCGCCGGATTCGGTTCCGTTGGACAGCCGAATCAGCTGATCGACGGCCTGATCGAACAAGGCGCCAAAGACCTGACCGTCGCTGCCAATAACGCCGGCTCCGGCCATGTCGGCCTCGCGCGGTTGATCGAACTCGGCCGCGTGCGCAAAATCGTCTGCTCGTTTCCCCGGTCGTCCGACCCCGTGGCGTTCGAAACCGCCTACCGCGCCGGCACCATCGAGCTGGAAATCGTGCCGCAGGGCACCATCGCCGAACGCATTCGCGCCGCCGGGGCAGGGGTGCCGCAATTCTTCACCGCGACCGGCGTCGGTACCAAAATGGCGGTCGGCAAGGAACACCGCGAAATCGACGGCCGCATGTACATCCGCGAAGACGCCCTGTACGGCGATGTTGGATTGGTGGAGGCCTGGGAAGCCGATCGCTGGGGCAACCTGACCTACAAGCTCGCCGGCCGGAACTTCAATCCGATCGTCGCAATGGCCTCCAAGCTGACCATCGTGCAAACCCAGCACGTCCGTCCGCTCGGCGACATCCATCCCGACCACGTCCATACGCCCGGGATCTTCGTCAATCGCGTGCTGCACATCCCCTATGGCGATCCCGGATCGTTCTGATATAGATTCATTCTGAGGCCAATACATTCTGAGGCCAATTCTTTCTGAGGAGAGACCGACATGTCCGACTTCGCCCAGTTCACCCGCGCCCAGATGGCGCAGCATTGCGCTGCGGATATCCCCGAAGGCTGGTACGTCAATCTCGGCATCGGCATCCCGACCGCCGTGGCCGATCATGTGCCGTTGGACCGGGAAGTCATCTTCCATTCGGAAAACGGCGTCCTCGGCATGGGGCCGGCCCCGGCGAAAGACGCGATCGAACCCTGGCTGATCAACGCCGGCAAACAATACGTCACCCTGCGCGACGGCGGCAGCATCTGCCATCACGCGGACAGCTTCGCGATGATCCGTGGCGGGCACCTCGATCTTTGCGTCCTCGGGGCGTTCCAGGTTGCCGATAACGGCGATATCGCCAACTGGGCCACGTCGGAAAACGACACCGCCCCGGCGGTCGGCGGCGCCATGGACCTTGCGGCCGGTGCCAAGCGGCTGTGGGTCATCATGGACCACACCACCAAAAGCGGGGAGGCGAAGCTGGTTTCGACCTGTTCCTACCCACTGACCGCAATGGCCTGCGTCAAGCGCGTTTACACCAATCTGGCGACGCTGGACGTGACCGAGCGCGGCTTCGTCGTGCGCGCCATGGCACCGGGGTTGACGCTGGAAAACCTGCAAGCGCGCACCGAAGCCAAATTGCACCTGTCGGCGTAACACCCGTCCGGCCGGCGGCGAGTCCGGGACGTAGCTTCCGACCGGGGGTTGCAACGGTCGGTTTTGCGGTGCGCGATAATATGGGGAAACGGTGCTATATTCGAATATTTTGATTCGTCGTCGTTGAATGGAGGCTCACTTGTCAGCATCGCACCCCGATCCATCGCTGCTCCGGGAAGCCGCCCAGGGCGCCATGACGCAGGCCGATTGGCCGGCCGCTGCACAATATTGGGCGCAACTGCGGGCGCTCGAGCCTAACGACCGATCGGCCTATAGCGAAGGGGCAAAAAGCCTGGTGCAAAGTGGCCGCCTGGATGAGGCGGATGCCCTCTACGCCGAAACCATCGCCCGCTTCGCCGACGACGCCGATTGCTGCGAGGCAGGAGCGCAATTGGCGGAGCGCATCAACAAATGGGATGCAGCCGCCGATCGTTGGAGCGCCTTGCTCGACCGCGATCCGGATCGGGCCGATGCCTATGTCCCGGCCGCTCGGGTTCTGGAACGGGTGGGCCGGTTCGACCGCATCGCAGATCTTTTCGAACGAGGCAGCAAGGCATTCCCGGAGCGGGGCGATATCGCCTGCGAACCCGTGTGGATCGCCTGCCGGCGCGGCGATTTTACGAACGCCCAAGCCTGGTTCGATCGTGCCCGCGCTCGGCTCCCGAACAATGGCTCAGTCTATCACGTAGGTGCCTATATGTTCGAATGGCAGCAACGTTTCGACGAAGCCGAAGCCATGCTGGGGACGGGGCTTTTGCACTGCCCCGGCGACGAAAGCCAAGCCGTCCATCGCCTGCAAATTGCCACCTTCCGGCTGGAACGCGAACCTGAGATCGCCGAACGGACCCTCGGCTACCTTGCCGCAATCCGGCAAGATTTTCCCAACTGCGTCCAGGGTCACGCCTTGGGCATTCGACTCTACGCCCGGCTTGGTCGTCACGCTGAAGCCGAAGACATTGCCCGCACATTCCTGAGTCGCTGGCCCGATCACCCCGAAGTGCTACTGGAATATGCCCGAGCAGCGGAGACCCGCGGAGAAGCAGTCGAAGCACTGGCGCGGTTCCGGCAGTTGAACCTTGCGCATCCCATGCGACTGGAAGGCTATCTCGATTTCGCGCGCCTATCCGCCGGCAATGGAAATCCTGCCGCCGCCGAGGACGCCTTGCGTGAGGCCATGGACAAACTGCATTGGATTTCCCGGCCGTTTTTGGAATACGCCACGCTCGCCGGACGCCTGGGCAATTGGCAGGTCGCTGTCGAACGCTGGGAAGATGCGCAGCGCCGCTTCCCCGGGGATGCGGAAATCCGACAAGGTCTGAACGGCGCGCAACTGGGCTTATTGAGCGTCGCCGACGCAAGCATCCGCGTGGCCGGCGCGTCCAGCCGCACCGAAGCCGCCGAACTCATGATGCACTTCGAAAGCCTTGGCGGCGGCGATAACCAAGGCTGCGAATTCGGCCTCGTACAACGGGCCCTCGGCGCCGAACCGCTCGGTTTGTTGCGCTGGACTAGCGTCGAGCCGGACGATTTGATCGCGGCGCTCGATGCGCAATTCGCCGGCATTGGCGACCCCGAACAAACCATTACGGAAATCCAAGGCGACGGAAAACATGGAGAATATTTTGTAATAGATACAAAATATCGCACCCTCAATCATAGCGGTGTGGCGCCGAGCGAAATGGCGGGCGATCGGGTCGGCGAATTTTTAAAACGGAGATTCAAATATCTCGCCAACAAGTTGATCGCCGATCTCGAAGATGGCCACAAGATTTTTGTCTATCGCAAGATCACCCGCGATCTGACCGACGACGAGATCGCCCGCCTGCACAGTGCCATTCGCCGTTATGGCGAAGCAACGTTGCTCTACGTTCGATACGCCGACGAAGCCCATGCTAACGGGACTGTCGAATGCCCCGCGCCCGGTTTGTCGATCGGCTACATCGACCGTTTTGCCTTCGACCGATCCCTGAACCGGGGCGCATTGCCAACTACATCCTGGTTGACGCTTTGCCGAAACGCGCATCGCCTTTGGCAGGAAAGCCGAACGCCTGTCGATAGCTAATTAACTTGTCCGGTTTAGGTAGCACATCATGTGTCCGCTCGTTTTCGTTTTGTGCGTTGGAGGAGCGGTGTCTCCGACGGCGATTTCCTGGTGAGACTGTCAGGACCATTTCCCGGCGCGCGAACC
>JANXMB010000086.1 GCA_025354865.1 Acetobacteraceae bacterium
ACGCTCTAGACCATGATCGTTTGAGGTCGCACGCGATCTCGGCGTTGGATCATGGTCTAAGCCTTTGTTTGAGAGGGTGATTCACGCCCGAGGTTGAAGTCAACCTCAAGCGATCACGCTCTATCTGCTCGGCCGCCTCTACGGGGCGGATGCCGCGCAGGAAATCGCCGAGGCCATCGAATACGACCGCGCTTACGCGGCGAACCGAGCGGCACTTGGGGTGGTGTATGCCGACCCGCCCGGCGCCTGAACAGGCGACCGGTTAGCCCAGCCGCTCCTTGACGAACGGCATCAGCGTCTTCCCGCCCAATTTCGGCCCGTGCGCGTGCAGATGGCAGGCCGCCGTACCGCCGCCTTCGATCGGCACGGCCGGCGGGGTCTCCTTGGCGCAAATCTCCATCGCGAACGGGCAGCGCGTGCGAAACCGGCATCCGCTCGGCGGGTTCAGCGGGCTCGGCAGATCGCCCTTCAGGATGATGCGCGTTGCGGTGCGCTGACGTTCGGGATCGGGGAACGGCACGGCCGAAATCAACGCCGCCGAATAAGGGTGCCCCGGCGCGTCGTAGACCCGGCCGCTCGGTCCCGCCTCCACGATTTCCCCGAGATACATCACCGCGACATTCGGACTCATAAGCCGCACCACCGCCAGATCGTGCGCGACCAGCAGAAACGCGGTGCCGGATTTCACCTGCACCTCTTTCAACAGGTTCAGAATCTGGCTTTGGGTCGAAACGTCCAGCGCGCTGACCGGCTCATCCAGCACCACCAGCTCCGGACGCAGGATCATCGCCCGCGCGATGGCGATGCGCTGGCGCTGACCGCCGGAGAACTCGTGCGGGTAGCGCACCGCGTATCCGGCATGCAGCCCCACCGACTCCAGCATCTGCCCAACCATCGCCGAGCGCTCGGGTTTTGGCAGGTCGCGGTGGACGATGAGGGGTTCTTCGAGAAGCTGGGCCACCGTCATCGACGGATTGAGCGAGGAATACGGGTCCTGAAACACCATCTGCATGCGCCGCCGCAGCGCCCGCACGTCCTTGCGACCGACCCCGGTCACGTCGGTCCCGCCCAGCGTCACCTTGCCGGACCAAGGCTCGATCAGCCGCAGGATCGACAGGCCGATGGTCGATTTGCCGCTGCCGGACTCGCCGACCAGCCCCAGGGTTTGCCCCGCGCCGATCTCGAACGACGCACCGTTCACCGCGTGCAGCCGCTTGCGCGGTCCAAACCCGGACGAGCCCAAATCGTACATGACATGCAGATCGGAGACCTTGAGGCAGACGTCGGTCATAGCGCGCCGACTCCCTGCGATAGATCCGGCCGAACGGCACAGCGCAGCAGGCCCGCGCCCTCCGCCGTCAGCGGCATCGAACCGGTGGTACAGGGACCGTCCTGCCGATAGATGCAGCGCGGGTTGAAACGGCAGCCTTTCGGCCAGGCATGCGCCTGCGCCACGGTGCCGGGGATGGCGATGGGATCGTGGCCGCGTTCCAACGCAACCTGCGGCATCGCTTCCAACAGGCCGCGCGTATACGGATGTCGAGGGGCCGCGAACAATTGCGCAGCCGGCGCGGATTCCACCACCTGCGCCCCGTACATCACCACCACGCTGCGCGCGATCTCCGCCACCACCCCCAGATCGTGGGTGATGAACAGCACGGACATGCCGAGTTCCTGCTGCAACTCCTTCAGCACCTCTAGAATACGGGCCTGGATGGTGACATCCAGCGCCGTCGTCGGCTCGTCGGCGATCAGCAGCTTGGGACCGCAGGCAATGGCCATGGCGATCATCACACGCTGGCGCATGCCGCCGGAGAACTGATGCGGATACGCCTCGGCCCGCGTGGCGGCGGACGCGATATGCACCCGATCCAGCGCCTGCACCGCCGTGGCCCAAGCCTCCTTGCGGGACGCGCCACGATGCCGGCGCACGACCTCGGCAATTTGTTCGCCCACGGTGTAGGCCGGGTTCAGGCTGGACATGGGTTCCTGAAAGATGAACCCGATGTCGTTGCCGCGAATACGATTGAGCGTGCGGTTCGACGCGCCAATGAGTTCCTGCCCATCGAACATAGCGCTGCCGGCGGTCACCCGCCCGCCCTTCGGCTGCACCAGACCGACGGCGGCCTGGGTGGTGACGCTTTTACCCGACCCGGATTCACCGACGATGCAGACGATGTCGTTGCGCCCGACGCTGAAGGATACGTCGTCCACCACGGTCAGAAAGCCGTTGGGGGAGGGGAATTGGACGGTCAGGCCCTTGATGTCCAACAACGGGCGGTCGGCGGTCATGCTGCATTTCCGATCGTGGTCACGGCACAGGCAAGGGTCGCGGGAACGCGCCTGCTTCGGCGGCAATGCGGCATCGTCAGTCCCCCGCCCGCCGCATGCGACCCACCGAATCGCGAATCCCGTCGCCGATCAGATTGAAACACAGCACCGTCACCGAGATCACAACGCCCGAGGCGATCGTCGGCACCGGCGATTCCGCCATATACGGGAAGGCGGTGCCCAACATGGCGCCCCAACTGGCCTGCGGCGGCTGCACGCCCAAACCCAAAAAGCTCAACCCGGCTTCCGCCAGCAACGCCTGCCCCATCAGCACAGTTGCCTGCACGACCAACGGGCCGGTCACATTCGGCAGCACATGCCGAGCGACGATGCGCGCGTCGGAACAGCCGGTGGCGCGGGCGGCGACGATATACACTTCCTCCCGCACCGAAAGGGTGGACCCGCGCACGACCCGCATGATGCGCGGCGCATACACCAGCCCGATCGCCGTCATGGCATTCGTCAGGCTGGGTCCCAGTAGCCCGACGATCACAACCGCCAGAATCAGGGCCGGAAAGCTCATGAGTGCATCGTTCAGGCGCATGATAATCGTATCGACCCAGCCGCGCAGGTAGCCGCTGATCAGCCCCAGCGGCAGCCCAATGACCAGGGCGATCGCCACCGCCTGCACCGATGCGACCAGCGACAGCCGCGATGCGAACATCAAACGACTGAGGACATCGCGCCCCAGGTCGTCGGTGCCGAACGGATGCAGCCAGGTCGGCGGCCTCATGATCGCCCGCAGGGAGGATTTCGCCGGATCGTGCGGCGCCAGCCAAGGCGCGGCGATGGCGACAATCACGATCGCCAACAACAGCACGGCCGAAACCACCGCCGTCCGGTTACGGCAAAAACGCTGCAAAAAATTGCTGCTCGGCGGCAAAGCCACCGGCGCGGCGGACAGGATGGAGGCGCTCATGCGGTCCTCACCTTCGGATCGAAGTAGCTATAGGACATGTCCACCAGCAGGTTGACGAACAGCACCACCACCGCCGTGGTCAGCGCCACGCCCAGCAGCACCGGCAGATCGCGCAGAAACACCGCCCGCACCGCCAGCGACCCGACGCCGTTCATCGCGAAAATCTGCTCCACGATCACCGCCCCGCCCAGCAGGCGGCGAATCTGCAGCCCCAGCACGGTAACCACCGGGATCGCCGCATTCTTCAGCCCATGTTTCACAATGATCGAAAATGTCGAAAGCCCCTTCGCTCGGGCCGTCTGAATATAATCGCGCGACAGCACATCGATCATCGCCCCGCGCACCTGACGTGCAAGCTCCGCCGCCACACCCAGCCCGAGGGTGATCGACGGCAGCGTGAGGCGCGCGAAATACTCGACCGGATCGTCGGTGAACGGGATGTAGCCGGTGGCGGGCAGCCACCCCCATTGCAGGGCGACGACCAGGACCAGCAGCAGGCCGATGAAGAACTCCGGCGCGGCAATGCCGAGGGAGGTGCCGAAAATCGTCAGCCGATCGAGAAAGGACCCGCGACGGATGGCGGCGAAAACCCCCAACGGCACCGACATCCCAACCCCGATCAGCGTCGCCCCCGCTGTCAACGACAGGGTGATCGGCATGCGATCGAAAATCAGTTCGGTGACCGGCCGCCCGCTGGTGAACGAGGTCCCGAGATCGCCCACCGCAACGGCCGTCAGCCAATGCCAGAATTGCACGAGGAACGGCCGATCCAGCCCCAGACGGTGGCGCGCGGCCTCGATCGCTTCCTGCGACGCGTTTTCCCCCGCGACCACCGCCGCCGGATCGCCCGGGGTCAAATGGATCAGCAGGAAGGTGATCAGCCCGACCAGAATCAGAATCGGGACGGTCGCTAGCAGGCGCCGACATAAATACAGGAGTGTGCTCATTTGCAGCCGATCCCGACTTCGGTGTCGTTGATCCGATCGTTGCCGGTGGGCAGATAGGCCGGCAATTTGCCGATGCAGCCCGGCTTATACGCGTAAACATTGGACCGGGTCATCAACGTCACATGCGCCACCTGTTCGGTTGCGATCCGACCGAGGCGCAGCATAATCTCCTTCCGCAGCGGATCGCCGGGCGCCATCCCGCGTGCCTGCGCGATCAGCGGATCGATCTCGGCGGATGCCGCGCCCCAGGGCAACGCCGCGCCGCCGATACCTTCCTGGAACGTCTGCAACGGATCCGGCCGCCCGCCCCATCGCACCATCAGCACATCCCCGCGCCCCGGCGCCGGACGGCGGAACAACGTGTATTGCGAGACATCGACCACGTCGAATTTCACCCGAATACCGACCTCGGCCAGCATACCCTGCATGGCTTCGGCGATGTTTTTGTATTCGTTGGTGTTCAGCAGCAACCAGGATATATCGACACCGTTCGGATAACCGGCTTCCTTGACCAGTTGCTTCGCTTTGGCCGGGTCGTAGGGAAACAGTTTTTCCAATTCCGGTTGAAAATACGGTGACGACGACGCGAAATATTGCACGGTCGGCTTGCTCGCGCCGAAGCCCAGCGCCTCGGCCAGAGCTTGCCGATCGGTGGCGTGCATGATCGCCTGCCGCAGCTTGAGCTTGCCCAGATTTTCGTGGCTGGTGTTGACGCCGATTTCCCAGGTGGAATTCTTCTCGTTCACCTGCACCGCAAAGCCGGCAGCTTTGGCTTCGGCGATTTGCCGGGGTTCGATCAACGCCAGACTGGCCTGACCGGATCGCACGGCATTGAGCCGAGCGCGCGCATCGGAAGCGAAATGATGCTCGAATGCGGCGGGTCGGGTCGTGGATTTTTCCCAATAGCCATCGAACCGCACGGTCGTGGTCCGCACGTTCGAGTCGAAGGCGCGCACCCGGTACGGGCCGGTGCCCACCGGCTTCAGCGCCGCGCCGAACGCGTTATCGGCCAACGCTGTTGGTGCAATCATCATCCCGGCCTGACCGCCGAGCAGATAGGGCATTTGTCCGCTGGGTGCTTTCAGTTTGAGGCGGATTTTGTTGTCGCCCAATACTTCGATCGCGGCGATCTGGCTGGTTGCCTCGAACGTCGCGTTACCAGCACGATTGCCCAGCGCCGTCGATCGTTCCAGATTGGCGACGACAGCGGCGGTGTCGAATTTGCTGCCGTCGTGGAACGTAACGCCCGGCCGCAAAATCATATCGAACTGTGTCAGGTCAGGGCTATATTCCCACGACAACGCAAGGCCGGGGGTCGGTTCCCCGGACGCGTCCAACCGGACCAGCGCATCGTAAATCGCCATCAGCGTGCCCTGCGCGAAGCTGCTGTTATTCTGCGGCTCCCGAGGGTCGAGCGTCTGATTGCTGACCGCATCGAAATAAATCAATGTCGCTTTGGGATCGGCCGGTTTATCGGCGGCGATAGCCGGGGCGGCGATGGCCAGCGCGGCAGCGGCAATCAGGGCGCGTATCATTTGCACCCCTTGGCGATTTGCACGTCGTTGATGCGATCGTTGCCTGTCGGCAAATAGGCCGCAATGCCGCTGATGCAACCCGGCTTGTACGCGTAGACATTCGACCGGGTCATAATTCCGAAATGCGAGACCTGTTCGGTTGTCAGCCGCGCCAACTGCCGCAAAACCACCAAGCGCGCGGGATCGGCGGGATCGAGCCGCCGGGCCTTGTCGATCAGCATATCGATTTCCGGCACCGCCGCGTCGCCGGCGTTCACCGATCCCCCGGTCCCCGTCACTTCCTGAAACGATTGCAACGGATCGGGGCGCCCGCCCCAGCGCGCCATCATAATATCCCCGCGCGTCGGCGGGCGGCGGAAGGTGACGTATTGCGACACATCGACGACGTCGAATTTAATCCGAATCCCGACCTCCCCCAACAGCGCCTGCGCCGCTTCGGCAATCTGCTTGTATTCCGGCGTATTGAGCAGAACCCATGTCACATCGACACCGTTCGGATAGCCGGCTTCTGCCACCAGCTTGCGGGCCTTGGCTTGATCGAACGGATACATCTGTTCCAATACCGGATCGTACATCGGGGACGACTGCGCGAATAATTGCGCCGTCGGCTTACTCGCGCCAAAACCCAAAGCGTCGGAAATCGCCGCTCGGTCCAGCCCGTGCATGATGGCCTGCCGCAATTTCAGCCGGCCGATATTGTCGCGTTTGACGTTGATATAAATATCCCAGGTGGAGTTTTTCTCGTTGATCTGCACGGCGAGACCGGCCGCTTTCGCCTCCGCGATCTGCCGCCCGTCGATCAGCGCAAGGTTCGCCTGACCGGACCGCACCGCATTCAACCGCGCCCGCCCGTCCGGCACGAACTGGTGCTCGATCGTCGCAGGGCGACCGGCTGTGCCGCCCCAATAGCCATCGTATCGATCCATAACCGTTTTAACGTTGGATTCGAAACTGCGTACCTTGAACGGCCCGGTGCCGACAGGTTTCAGGCTGGCCCCGAAACCGTCGCCCTCGATCGACGCAGGGCCGATCATCATCCCGGCCTGACTGCCCAACAAATACAGCATTTGCCCGTTCGGGCTTTTCAGTTTCAACCGCACGGTATGCTCGTCAGGAGTGGTTATGGCGGCAATCTGGCTCATGGTTTCCGACACCGCGAATCCGGCCCGCAACCCAAGTTCGGTGCTACGCTGGAAATTGCGCGCCACCGCCGCCGCGTTGAACGGCGTCCCGTCGTGGAACAACACACCCTTACGCAAATTCAACGTTAATTCGGTCAGGTCGGCAGTGTATTTCCAGGATTCCGCCAGCCCCGGGGTTGGCTCTCCGGCGGCATTCAGCGCGACCAAGGCATCGAACACCGCCATGAGCGGGCCTTGCGCGAAGCTGCTGTTATTCTGCGGCTCCCGCGGGTCGAGCGTCTGGTTGCTGACGGCATCGTAATAGATCACCGACCCCGCTAGGTTCGGCTCCGCCGCGATGGCAGGGCCACCGAACAACAACGCTGCGACAGCCAGCGATTGCCGAAGAAGCCGCCCCGAAAATCGAGCGAGCATATCGGTGTTCATTTGCATTTGGCTCCGACCTGGACATCGTTGAACCGATCGTCGCCGATCGGCAGATAGGGCACCAGACCGACGATGCAACCGGGCTTGTAGGCATAGACATTGGATCGCGTCATTAACGGCATATGCGCAACGTTTTCAACGGCGATACGGGCAATCTGCCGCAGGATCGGCAGCCGTGCGGGGTCGTTGGGCAACAGGCCGCGCGCTTTGTCAATCGAGCGATCAATCTCCGGACTGGCGACACCAATCGGATTATAGGTCGCGCCCGTCGCAATCAGTTCCTGAAATACCTGCAACGGATCGGCACGCCCGCCCCAGCGAGCCATCAGATAATTCCCCCGATAAGGCGGTCGGCGGAACACATTGAACTGGGACGCATCGACCACATCGAACACGATACGAATACCGGATTCCGCCAGCATAGCCTGCAATGCCTCGCCGAGCTGTTTGTATTCGGTGGTATTAAGCAATAGTTGGGTCATTGCGACACCGTCCTTGAACCCGGCCTCGGCCAGCAAAGCCTTGGCCTTGGCCGGATCGTACGGATAAATCTTTTCCAGTTCCGGATCGTACACTGGGGACGATTGTGCAAAGAACTGCACCGTCGGTTTGGCGCTACCGAAACTCAACGCATCGGCCAAAGCCTGCCGATCCACCGCATGCATGAACGCCTGACGCACCTTCAGATTGTTCAGCGGCGGGCGTTCGAGGTTGACGTAAATGTCCCACACCCCATTCTTTTCGTTGATCTGCACCGCAAGCCCGGCACCTTTAGCTTCGGGAATTTGGCGCGGATCGATCAGCGCAACCGTGGCCTGCCCGGATCGAACCGCATTCAAACGGGCGCGGCCATCCGGCACATAGTGATGTTCGAACCCGGCCGGCCGTCCGGTCACGCCGCCCCAATAATCTTCATTGCGAGTCAGAATGGATTTGACGTTGGATTCGAAGGATTTCAACCGATAGGGTCCCGATCCCACCGGTTTGAAACTATTACCGAAGCCGTCACCGGTCACCGAGGCCTCACTCGCCACCATGCCGGCAATGCCACCGAACAGGTAAGGAATTTGCCCGCTGGGCGATCTCAACAACAGTTTGAATTCGTATTTTCCCAACACCTCGACGCCCGCAAATGGTTTAATCGAATCCACCATCGCCCCGCTTGCTCGGCTGCCCAAAGCCATGTTCCGCTCGATGTTATTCTTGACTATCTCGGCCGTGACCTCCGTCCCGTCATGGAATTTCACACCCTTGCGCAACACGAAAACATACGACGACAAATCGGCGCTCGGCGTCCACGATTCCGCCAGTCCCGGTCCCGGCGTACCACCCGCGTCCAGGCGAACCAGCGTATCGTAAAGCGCCAGCAACACCTCCTGCGAGAAACTGCTACCGCTCTGCGGCTCGGCGGGATCCAAAGTTTCGTTGCCAACGGCATCGTAATAGATCAGGGTTGCAGCCGGATTGATTTCAGCCGCCTGAACCGGCGCGGCAAGTGCCAGCGCCGCCGCGAAAAACCATTTTTTCATTTGCAACTCGCTGCAATTCGAACGTCGTTGAACCGGTCGTCGCCGGACGGCAGATAAGGGTTGAGGTTGACGATACATCCCGGCCGCGTCGCGTATACATTGGCCCGCGAAATAATCGGCAAGGTCGCCGCCTGCTCCGAGATTTCTCGCGCCAACTGGCGCATGACCTCCAACCGTTTCGGATCGCTGGCAGCCAGGCCGCGCGCCTGATTCAGCAAATTGTCGATCTCCGGGCTGGCCGAACCGCCGGGGGCGTAGGAACCGCCGGTGCCGACCAATTCGAATACGGTTTGAATTGGGTCGCTGCGCCCGCCATACCGAGCCATCAGAACGTCGCCGCGCGGCGGCGGTTTGAAAAATAACGGAAACTGCGAGACATCGACGACATCGAATTTGATGCGGATCCCGACCTCGGCCAAATTCGCCTGCAACGCCTCGCCCACCTGACGATATTCGCTGTTGTTCAGCAGCAACTGCGTCATATCGAATCCGTCTTTATATCCAGCCTCCGCCAGCAGCGCCTTGGCCTTTGCCTGATCGAAAGGATAACGCTTTTCCAGTTCCGGCACGTGGAACGACGACAGCGGCGACCAAATTTGTTGGATCGCATGGCCGCTGCCGAAGGTCAGCGCATCCGCAATCGCCTCCCGATCGATAGCATACATAATCGCTCGGCGTACCCGGACATCGCCGAGCGGACCTTTCTTCAGATTGGGGTAGATGTCCCAAAGCGCGTTCTTTTCAACGACTTGAATGGCCAGTCCGGCACCCTTTGCTTCCGGGATCTGCCGCGGATCGATCAACGCAATATTCGCCTGTCCGGACCGCAGCGCGTTCAACCGCGCCCGCCCATCGGGCACATAATGATGCTCGAACCCCGCCGGCCGCCCCGCAGTGCCGCCCCAATAAGCATCGTTGCGTACCATGAGTGTGATATTGTTGGCGTCGAAATTTTTCAGCTTGTACGGGCCTGCACCGATCGCAACCACACCGCTGCCGAACACGTCGTCTTTCAACACCGCAGGGCTGATCATCATGCCGGCGGTGCTGCCGAGCCAATATTCGATTTGGCCGTTCGGTGCTTTGAGGTGGAGTTTGACGACGTCGTCGCCTTGCACCTCGACCGATGAAATCAGTTCGAACGTCTCGGACACCGTGCCCCCCGCGCGCTTGCCCAGCGATTTGCTGCGCTCGAAATTGCGCTTCACTGCCTCGGCATTGAACGGCGTGCCATCGTGGAACACCACGCCGTGTCGCAATCTCATCGTCATTTCGGTCAGGTCGGCGCTACGGGTCCACGACTCGGCCAGACCCGGCCCCGGCACGCCGGCATCGTCCATGCGAATCAACGTCTCGAAAATCGCCAACAATGTTTCGTGGGAATAGGAGCTGTTGTTCTGCGGCTCCGCCGGATCGAGCGTCGCGTTGCCGGCGCTATCGAAATAGACGATCGACGCATCGACGTTGACCGGAACTTGCTTGTCCGCAGCATGCACGGGCAGCGCGAGCACCAGCGCGCACAGGACCTTCCACCAGCTTCCAAACGTCATTTATTTCCGCCTCCCCGACCGTCTCAGGCCCGGTGCAGGACCCGCGTTTGTCCCATCGACAATGCCGCGCCCCGCCGCCCCTGTCCATCGCCTTTCCCCGCAGTATGCGACGATCCTCGGCCCGGGTTAATGACCCTGCGCCGATACGCAGGATAAATTGCCATGACAGCGCCGGATTTGCCCGCGAACACCAGGGATCCCGTCAATCAACACGGTTTCGACGTGCAAAGCCGCATCGGGCCAACGCGGCTCGGCGTCCTGAAAAACTGGGAGTGGCACGACGATCCGCGACGCTTCCTGTTTTCTATGGCGCGCTACAAATTCGTTTCTAAATTGTTCGCCGGGCGGCGGAATGTGCTGGAACTCGCCTGCGGCGATGCGTTCAATGCCCCCATCGTTCTGCAAACGGTCGAAAAACTAACCGTCGCCGATTTCGATCCGGTATTCATTCAGGACGCCCGCGATCGGATGAAGGCGCCCTGGCTCTACGACACGTTGGTGCTCGATCTGTTGCAGGATCCAATCGACGGTTGTTACGACGCAATCTATTCGCTCGATGTGCTGGAGCACATTCCAGCCGAGCGGGAGCGGGAGGTACTGGCAAAGATCGTTGGCGCGTTGGATCCCAATGGCCCGGTCATTATCGGTATGCCCAGTCTTGAATCGCAGATCTACGCATCCCTCGCGAGCCGCGCCGGACATATCAATTGTAAAACAATGCCGGATTTGAACGCGCTCCTGGGCGAATTTTTCCACAATGTCTTCATGTTTGGCATGAACGACGAGGTCGTGCACTCCGGCTACCATAAAATGGCCCATTATTTGTTCGGACTATGCACCGGAAAGAAAACGTGACGGCCGATCCTGTCGACGCCATCCGCAAGAAGGTGGGCCCCGGTGCGCGAATTGCCTTCGTGTCCGGCACTTTCGACGTCGTTCATCCCGGTCATGTGCGTCTGCTGAAATTCGCAAGATCGGTCGGCGATTTTCTGGTGGTCGGCGTCGTCCCGGACGGCGCCGTCCCCGCCGCGATACGCGTCGAAACCATCGCGGCACTGTCGATGGTTGATTGGGCCGTGCCGCTAACCGAAACGACCGAAGCCTTTATCCGTCGCTTGCGCCCGCATTGCGTCATAAAGGGCGCGGAATACGAGAACCGGTTCAACAAGGAACGAATTGCCGTCGAAAGCAGCAGCGGCCGCTTGTTGTTCGCGCCGGATCCGGTACGATTTGCCCTGCCCGACCGTCTTACCGTCGCCATGCCGACGGATTTCCCCGAGCGGCACGGCTTCGCAGTCGGCGATCTGTCGGTCGTCGTGGATAAATTCTCGGCGCTGCGGGTTTTGGTTATCGGCGATACTATTCTGGACGAATATATCGACTGCGATCTAGTCGGCATGGCGCAGGAAGACCCGACCCTGGTAGTGACACCGACCGACACAAAGCTGTTCCTGGGCGGCGCCGGGATCGTGGCCGCCCATGCCAAAGGGCTTGGTGCGCAAGTCGATTTCGTTACTGTACTAGGCGGCGACGAGCGTGCCGGTTTCGTGCGCGACACGCTGTCCGCCCAGGGCATCGGCGCGCACGCATGGACCGACCCCAGCCGGCCTACCAACCTGAAACAACGCTTTCGTGCACATGGAAAAACGTTGTTGCGTGTGAACCGATTGCTGTCGCACGCGATAGGACCGGATATCGTCGCAGGCATCTTTGCAACAATCGAACATCTGTTGGACAGCACCGATTTATTGCTGTTCGCCGATTTCAATTGCGGTTGCCTGCCCCAACCCCTCGTCGCCGCGATCGTGGCAGCGGCATCCCGGCGCGGCGTTGCAATGGCGGCGGATAGTCAGGCATCGTCGCAAACCAGCGACATTTCGCGCTACTGCGGCATGCGACTGATCGCCCCGACCGAACCCGAGGCGCGCCTCGCACTACGCGATACCGCCGCCGACCTGTCGGCACTCGCAACAGGATTGCAGCACGCAGCCAACGCCGAAAACGTGGCGATCACGCTCGGCGTCGATGGAGTTTTGTTGCAATCCCAGTCCGGTTGTACGGATCGCCTGCCAGCATTCAATGTCGCAGCAAAAGACGTCGCCGGCGCGGGGGATAGTTTTTTCGCAACCGCATCGATGGCTTTAACCGCAGGCGCGGATATCTGGGAAGCGGGTTATCTCGGCTCCATCGCCGCCGCCTGTCAGGTCGGACGGATCGGCAACATTCCGCTGACATCGGCCGACACGGATAACCCCTGATACGCGCGCTATTGCTAGCCGGCGGGCTGGGGACACGGCTTCGCCCGATAACCGATACCCTGCCCAAATGCCTGGTGCCGATCGCCGGACGGCCGCTGTTGGATTATTGGTTCGAGCATCTGCTGCCCGCCGGCATAACGCGGATCCTCGTAAACACCGGTTATTTGCCCGATCGGGTGCGGGCGCATGTCGCAACATCCGTTTGGCGCGATCAGATTGATCTAATACATGAAACGACCCTGCTCGGCACCAGAGGCACTGTGTTGGCGAATCGGCATTGGAACAGGATGCCCGCGGCGTCGTCACTGCATTTCACGAAAAAATTGCCGATCCCCCTGGCAATTTGGCGAACGGCACGGTCTATGTTTTCGAACCCGAGATCGTCGAGCGAATCGCCGCGTTCGGTCGCCCGATCGTCGATTTGTCGACGAAGGTGATTCCCCACTTCCTCAGCCGCATTTACGCGACGACACACCCAGGCTATCACCGCGATATCGGCAATCTAGCGAGCCTCGCAGCGGCAAACAGGGACTACCCAGGGTAGGGTTGCGCCGTTCTCTGGCCCGCTGATAAGAAGTCTGCATTGGAAATCCGGATATACTTTTATGAGAATCCTCGCCACCGGGGGCGGCGGCTATAAAGGCAGCGTGCTCGTCCCCAAGCTGCTCGCCAAAGATCACGACGTCGTGGTCTTCGATATCCAATGGTTCGGCAATTTCCTCCCCGAGCACCCGGGTTTGACGGTGGCGCAGGGCGACATTCGCAATATCGATGCGGTCGATCTAACCGGGATCCAGGCCATTATTCATCTTTCCAGCGTCGCCAACGATCCTTGCGGCGACCTGAACCCGCAACTGACATGGGAAATTTCCTGCCTCGCCACGATGCAACTCGCGGACCGAGCGAAGCGCATGGGCATCGGGCGCTTCATTTATGCGTCTTCCGGCAGTGTATACGGCGTCGCCGACGAACCCGAGGTGACCGAGGATCTGGAGCTATTTCCGTTATCCGAATACAATAAAACGAAAATGTGCGGCGAACGCATCGTCCTTTCGTACAAAGACCATATGACCGTGCAAATCGTACGGCCGGCAACGGTCTGCGGATTTTCGCCAAGGATGCGGCTAGATGTATCGGTCAACATGCTGACGATGCAGGCGCTTACGAATGGTCGTATCACGGTATACGGCGGAGAGCAGACAAGGCCGAATATCCATATTCAGGATATTACCGATCTCTGTATTTTCCTGTTGGAGCATCCCGAGCACACGGGTGTTTTCAATGCGGGGTTCGAAAATCTGAGTATTATGCAGATAGCTCGCATGGTCGCCGATCATTTAGGTGCCGAAATAGTTGTCACGCCGTCGAACGATCCGCGTTCCTATCGGGTCAATTCCCATCGCTTGCTGGCAACGGGTTTCCGGCCGAAATATACGGTGGACGACGCGATCGGGGAAATTATCGGCATGTATCGACAGGGCGCTTTAAAAAACGAGGATCGTTTCCATAATCTGAAATGGATGCAGCAGAGCGTGCTGTCAGGACGGCGACGCATTTCGTAGCGTATTTCCAACGCCTAACCGCAGCTATGGAAGGTTTCGATTGGGCGCCGCTTTCGACCCAGGCCGAAGAATTGTTCGCATGTTGGCAATTCGGCCGGCAAGTTTTTCTGGCGGGCAATGGCGGCAGCGCTGGCAACGCCATCCATCTGGCCACCGACTTTCTATATCCCGTCTCCGGTCGGCCCTGCTCGGGAGAGGTGGTCGGCCAAAACTGAACAGGCCGATAAGTGGAATTTCCGCCTGAGCACGGCGAGGATACCGTGCGTCAGGAGCGCAAAATGACGAAGCGAACACGCCGGAATCACAGCCCCGCCTTCAAGGCGAAGGTGGCAC
>JANXMB010000098.1 GCA_025354865.1 Acetobacteraceae bacterium
GCCGAGAACGTCCGTGAAACGCATCCGGCGTATCCCTTCGTGAATGCGTGCCCGGTCCATCGGAAACTCCTGCCAAGGAGGACGAGTGGACCGGACACTTCACGAGCTACAAACACCGGACAGATCACGAGCTAGCCACACCTCGGTCCGGCGGCCCTCGACCGGACGGTCGAAATGGCCTTCACTGCCGGTGCCCGCGCGATCCCGGTTTCATTGCTCAGAACCAACCGTTGCGACAAGGGCAGGGAGCCGCCGTATGCCGTCCAGTGAAGCCGTCCGCGCGAAACTTTTTCAGACCCTGCGCCGGGACCTGGTTGGTCCAGGTCCGGACAATCGCGACCTCGAAAAGGAGCTGCTGGCCGAACGGCCCGGACGTTGGTATCTGACCGGCTATCTGGTCCCCGTGCCAGAAGACTCTGCGGCGGACATCACCGAGGACGAAACCCAGGACGAACTGGGCGATCCGGCGGAGGCGACTGACCCCGTCATCGGCGGCGGTCGTGCCGAGGACGACAGCGATCCCGATCCAGCCGCGACCCGGCGCATCTTTCAACCATCCAGCTTTGGTTTGACCGTCCAGGTCCCGGACAACACAACCGCGTTGGAGATCACTGTCATCTGGGGCGATTATACCCCGGAACCACCCATGACTGAGATCGAACTGACCGACACGTCCCGCAAAGTCCCCGATCCCAACTGGCGGCGCCATCAAAGGCAGTCGGTCGTGTCATTACCGATTCCAAAAGAGGGACGTGGCGCCAAGGTCATCGTGCCGAACAGCGCGGCCTTATCCCGGCCGGGCGGGGCCTTGCAGCTTGAAAGCGTGGCGCGGTTCTACACCGTTCAACAGCCGGGGGGCTCTGAACGAAGGATGCGGCTGGTCACGATCATGCTGGTCAACCGCCGGCCGAAGCTGAAAAACCGCGCGGCGGATTTGACCACGATCTTTCAGGCTCGGCTGTTGGTAACATGCAAGGAGGGCCTGGTGCCGCGGGAGGACCTGTCGGGACTGCGCGACAATGATTTCGACCGCCGCCTCGCCGATCTGCAATACCGGGATGTCGTTGAATATGCGGTCGGGCTGAACACCTCTGCCGGTTGGCAGGAAGGTGAGGCCGTTCGGTGCGCCTGGACCGAACCGATGCCGGTCGCGGCGGTCCACCGCGTCGCGCCGAACCTCGCCATTGATGGCGTAACCTGGGGCATGGAGGCGCTTGCCAATGCCGCCGCCGATCCGGTGATCCTGCGAAGCGCATTGGAGACGTTGCCGCTGGCCTATCAAGCGTGGGTCTTGGGGCAGGAGCGGACGATTAGTGACATCCCTGGGGCGTCCCGTCAGGAAGTCGCACAAACTCTGATCGAGCGAATGGGCACAGCTCAGGCCCGGATCAGCGCCGGGATCGAGTTACTCGTGTTCGATCCACGTGCTCGCCGGGCTTTCATGGCAATGAATGAGGCTCTTGCGCGCGCGGCGCGGCATCGCATCGCCATTCAGCGCGGAATTGACCCCGCCGCGGTAGAGCCTTCGCCGTCGTGGTACCCGTTCCAACTCGCGTTCATCCTTATGAACCTGAACGGCCTGACAGATCGGAGGCATGGCGACCGCGAGAAAGTCGATCTGCTGTTCTTTCCCACCGGCGGCGGCAAGACTGAGGCGTATCTGGGTCTTGCCGCCTACACGATCGCCTATCGCCGCCTTTCTGCGGGTGGCGTCCTCGGCGCCGGGGTAACGGTGTTGATGCGGTATACATTGCGACTGTTGACGCTGGATCAGCTATCGCGTGCGGCTGGTGTAATTTGCGCCCTGGAATTGATGCGAGGCGAGCCCGTTTGGCAGGAAAACGGGAAAAAGCTGCTTGGGGATTGGCCGATCGAGATTGGTCTGTGGGTCGGCTCCACCGCCAGTCCAAACCGGTTGGGCGGAAAGGGAAACAGCGACGATAGCACGGCAGTGGTTCGGGTTCGCAGATACAAGCGCGATGCCGGTCAGGCCCCCGCACCGATCAAGGCATGTCCCTGGTGCGGAACAGCGTTTGGCCGAGAAAGTTTCGCCTGCACGCCGAACGACCTGGCGCCCAAAAATATGGAAATCCGCTGTATGAACCTCGAATGCGCGTTCTCGGCGGATCGCGCGTTGCCAATCTTGACTGTGGATGAAGCGATTTATCGCAGGTTGCCCGCGTTCCTGATCGCGACCGTCGATAAATTCGCTGGTCTGCCGTGGCTGGGTGAGGCCGGCGCGTTCTTCCGGCATGTCGATCGGGCTGACGAATGGGGGTTCTACGGGGCGAACGATCCGCGCTCCCTTGGGCGGCGGCTTTGGAACGGCGCGGAACTCGATCCCCCGGACCTGATCGTCCAGGACGAGTTGCACCTGATCAGTGGGCCTTTGGGCACGGTTGCCGGTCTTTATGAGACCGCGCTCGACAGTCTGGCATCACGGATGATCGGCGAGGATCGGGTTCGCCCCAAGATCGTCGCCAGCACCGCGACGGTGCGACGTGCGGAAGCGCAGATCGCCGCTCTGTTTGATCGAAAGGAGACCCATATCTTTCCGCCACCCGGTCCAGACCGCCGCGACAGTTTTTTCGCGGTCACGCAATCACCGGATGTCTCACCGGCACGGTGGTATGTTGGTCTTGCGGCGCAGGGGAAAGGGCCAAAGCTGATATTTCTGCGGGCCGTGAGAACATTGCTCAGCGCCTCGTTGGCCTTGTTGAAGACCGACGGCGATTCCGCTGATCCTTACGTGACGGCGCTGTGCTACTTCAACGCGCTCCGTGAACTTGGTGGCGCAAGGCGGATCGTTGAGGACGAGGTCCGCACAATGCTGCGCGATTACGGAACGAAACGCCGTCGCCTCGAACCACCTGATGCCCCCTTCGCGGATCGCAGGCTGCCCGAAGAGACCGGCATACTGGAACTGACATCGCGCGTATCTACGGACAAAGTCGCGGAGGCGAAGGCGCGGCTTGAACAACCCTGTGACGGACTTGGAAACGGTGTCGATGTCGCTTTGGCGACCAATATGATTTCGGTGGGTCTCGACATCACACGGCTTGGGCTAATGTTGGTTCAGGGGCAGCCGAAGACGGCTGCGGAGTATATTCAGGCGACAAGCCGCGTTGGTCGCGACCCACGACGACCTGGGCTCGTGCTGGCCGTCCTCAACGTGCACAAGCCGCGCGACCGAATGCACTACGAAAGGTTCCAACAGTTCCACGAATGCTTCTACCGGGCGGTCGAGGCGACCAGCGTCACGCCCTGGGCCGCGCGTGCGCTTGATCGCGCGCTTGCTGCGGTGGTGGTGTCGCTGGCACGGCACCTGGTATCAGATATGACGCCGAACGCTGCGGTAGCCCGACTCAAAGATCACGTAGAACTTCAGGTCGCCGTAAAGAAGGCGATCCTGGATCGCGCACGAGATTTTTCCGTCGCGGGCGGAATGGCCGCGCTCGAGGCCGCGATCGACTCTTTGTTGAAGGGATGGATTGAGATCGCTGAGGAGCAAACGAAGACTAGCGGTACCTTTGCTTACGGTCAGGCGGTCCACGCGCTTCTTCACGAACCTCTGCATCCCGCGCTGAACAACCTGCCGCCTGAGCATCAGGCATTCACTGCTGGATGGTCGATGCGAGATGTCGAGTCGACGGTGCCATTGGACATAAGACAACCAAATGGCGCGCAACTCAGTCAACCCAGGAGCGCGCGCTGATGGCCCAGGATGTGTTGAGGGTAAGCCAGGTGGTCGGCGTGTTTGGACCGGGAGCCATGGTTGATTTACCGGAACGATCTGTCATCGTCGCTGGCCTGGACGATTGGAACATGCGCGGCCCCGCCGCGTTCAAGCCGATCAATGAGCCACGGCTGGCGGAGTATTTACGTGAACGTCTGACCCTGGATCGCCGCTGGCCAGAGAACCGGGCACTCGCGTTGAGGACACCTCCGCTTGGCAGCAATGATCTAAGACAAGCGTCGCCGAGCATGCAGGTCCGGGTGTTTCCATCCTGGTTCACGGCGGAGGCGCCAACACTAACCGATCCCCGCCGGCGGCGCATGGTGCGGTGGTCGGAACTCGATCCAACGCGGCGGCGGGACTGGATCGATGAGGGGGGGCGCCGGCCGGTAACTCCTATTCGTTTCGTGTGTGGATGTCAGAACGGGCATCTTCAGGACATTGACTGGAAATGGGTCATCCATAACGGCGCGACCTGCCAGGAACCGATGTGGATTGAAGATATTGGAACGAGCGCGGAGCCCAGGGATACTCGGGTCCGTTGCGGTTGCAGCAAGTTCATTTCGTTGGATGAGTTGTTCATCAAAGGCCGTCTTGGCAAGTGCATGGGAGAACGGCCCTGGATTGGCGACCGAGAAGCTGGATGCACTGACAGCCTCCGCCTTCTGACCCGCAGCGCCACGAACACCTACTTCCCGCAGGTGGCCTCTGTCATCTCACTGCCCATCGCCGAAGACGAACTCACGAAGCATGTGTCTGAGATTCAGCATTTGATCGGCGGGGTAACTGAGGCGTCGCAGATCGAAACGCTACGGCTGGTTCCACAGGTGGCGTCGACTCTGAAGGGCTATTCAAATACCGATGTATTTGAGCGGCTTAAGCAACTGCGGGAGGCGACGACGGTGGCGGCGGCGAAAGACCCGCGCGTTGCCGAATTTGAGCTTCTTGCCAGCGGGAAGAAGGTAATCGGTGAGGCAACGGCGGAAAGCCGGTTGCACGCGGAAACTCTGGATCGGGATGTCTGGGATCCCCACCGGAATCCAATTTGCTCTGGCATCGCGTCGTTGGTCGCCGTGCATCGGTTGCGTGAAGTATCGTGTCTCTACGGGTTCACCCGCTTCGAACCGGCGCCGATGGCCGATGATGGACTTGAAGATATTGGCCTCGCGATCAGAGGCGCGTGGCTCGGCGTACATAACGATTGGCTGCCCGCGATAGAGCAGTTCGGCGAGGGGCTATTTATCCATCTGAACAGCGATTCCCTCGCCGCCTGGCTCGCTCGATCTGAGACCGTGAAACGGTTGACCGGGCTTCGGCGAGGCGCCGAAAATTGGATGCGAGAAACTGGCCAACGTTTGGCGGGCCGCGGCTCTGGGCCATACATGCTCGCTCATGGCATCTCCCATGCGCTGATGACGGAAATTTCCCTCGATTGCGGCTATCCGGCCAGCGCACTTCGAGAGAGAATCTATGCGATGCCGCCGGTCGCGGGGTCCGACAAGGTTCAATGCGGGGTCTTGATTTACACGGCGACCGCAGGAACTCAGGGGACGTTAGGGGGAATCGTAGAGGTTGCCAGTCGATTTTTTTCAGTGCTTGAAACGGCGTTGGAGCACCTGCATATTTGTTCTGGTGACCCCATTTGTGCAGACCACGACCCTTCAACCCGATCGGATGATCGGGCGCTGCACGGTGCGGCCTGTCATGGCTGTTTACTTGTAGCGGAAACCAGCTGTGAAGCGCGAAACCTGCACCTTGATCGCGCCCTGTTGGTGAACACAATGGCCTGTATCGGTGCTGGTTTTTTCGGACAATGACATCGGTAGCGGACCCGGCACATCAAGAGCAACGGTCGTCTACGAAGCATATCGTGTCGGCGTCATAATATACATGAGACTGTCAAATGCCGTCGCCAGAATGGCCTGTTGGAATAGCTGAGACACAGTGCTTGGCCCATGCTTCCATCATTTCACGCCTCAGCAGGAGCAGATCGCTACGTTGATAAGCCGCGACGGTCTTATCCCGGGTCTTGTGCGCCAGCGCGGCCTCGCCGAGTTCATGAGAAAAATCGCCGGTTTCAGCGACCCATTCCCGAAACGAACTACGGAATCCATGAGCGGTGAAGTGCCCATTGCCCATGCGGCGCAGCTGCATGGTCAAAGCCATGTCCGAGAGTAGCGTTTGCCGAGACTGTGTTTCCTTCGGGCTAGGAAACAGGAGATCCGGACCATCGCGATCCTCCCGCGACACCGCGGCTAATCCGACCAACGCGAGTGCGGCTTCGGACAAAGGCACGCGGAATTCGCGTCTCGCCTTCATCCGGCGCCAAGGGATCGTCCAAACACCGCTTTCAAGATCGATCTCCGACCATTGGGCACCACGTGTCTCCCCTGATCGGGTACTTGTCAGGATAAGGAACCGCAAAGCCAGCGCCGAGGCCCCGTCAACCGCGGCCAATCTTGCCATAAAGGCCGGAACATCCTTCCAAGGCATCGCAGGATGGTGTTCGACGGGAGCAACCTTGGACGGCTTCGCGAGTTGCAGTGACAGGTGCCCGCGCCAGCGGGCCGGATTTTCACCATGCCGAAATCCCCGGGCTCGAGCATAGTCAAGGATCGCCTCGATCCGGCTTTTCACCCGTTTCGCCGTCTCCGTCTTCGTGGTCCAGATCGGTTCCAACACGCCCAGAACGGCGGCGTTATCGATTTTTTCGACGGGGGCATGGTTCAGAGGCGCGCAATAAGTCGCCATGGTATTCCGCCATTGCTGGCGATGCTTGGCATTTTTCCATTCCGCCTCGTGGGCCGCGATATAGGCGGCGGTCACCTCCCCAAAGGTTGGCGGCGAAGGAGTGTCGCATTCTGTCAATTGTGTCGCGGCCTTGGCCGCGCGGCGTTCGGTGATGGGGTCGATCCCATCGCGGAGCTTCCGTCGTGTGAGTTCCGCTTGGTTGCGTGCCTGGGCAAGGGTTACCGCAGGGAACCCACCAAGGCCCATCCAGTGGGCTTTGCCGTTCAATTTATAGCGGAAGAGCCACGACCGCTGACCAACTGCGCGGACCTGGAGATAGAGGCCACCCCCATCCCCATAGACCCCTGGCTTCATAAGGGCCTGGACCGCCACGTTCGTGTACTTGCCCACCGATTTCATGTTTCGTGCAACCCATCCATCCAGCCTACACTTTTACCTACACCTACGGTGTTGGCTGGGGGGATGCAAGCTGAACCTAAGTGAGACGAATAATTCACGCTATCGCGTGTAATCGATTGATTTGGTGTGATTTTGAGGCAGCATGAGATAAGGTGACACAATAAAATGGCGGACGGGGTGGGATTCGAACCCACGGTACGCTTACACGCACGGCGGTTTTCAAGACCGCTGCCTTAAACCGCTCGGCCACCCGTCCAGTGCCGCCGCAGCCTGCCGAGCGCGAGCTGCGCCCGACAGGTTCTAAGGCCGGCCGAGGCTTACGCCAAGCGCCATTGCACCAGCGTGTAGGGCGGTGTGGCGGTGTCGTGCGGCTCGAACACGGCCTCCACCGACGCGCCGATCGTCACAGGTTGCAGCGGGTTGCCCAGCAGGTTGCCGACCATCCGGATGTTGCCGTACGCCGGTAGCTCGACCAGCACGGCAACATAGGGGCCGTGCCCGTTCAGCGCCGCGTGCACCGGGTGATGCGGGCGTTGGTAGCTGTAGATGCGGCCTGTGCCCTCGATTTCTTCCCAGCCGAGGTCGAAGGAATGGCACCGATGGCACACCCATTCCGGGCCCCATTGCCAGGATTGGCACGATTTGCATTTCTGCACCCGCAACTTGCCCGCCCGTGTGCCCTCCCAAAAGGGGGCGGACAGGCCGTCCGGGCCGGACGACGGGGTAGGCAGGCCCTCGGGCAGGTAATAATCGCTCACAGGGTCGCCTCCGATCCGAGAATAAGGGAACTCACGGGCGTCACCATCGGACCGCCCATGATAATCGCCGCATCGTTGCGGGCGACCTGATTGATCGCCGTGCCGCGAATTTGCCGGACGGCTTCGATCACCAGTTCCAATCCGTGCATGTAACATTCGGCTAGATTGCCGCCACTGGTATTCAACGGCATGCGACCGCCTTCGACGATCAGGTTTTCTTTCACCAGAAATTCGTTGGCTTCCTCGGGTTTCACCATGCCGTGCTCGATCAAACTCATAAGCACGCCGCCGGTAAAATTCTCGTAGCACTGCACAATACCCATGTCGGATGGCGACATCTTCGCCATCGCGTACATCCGCGGCGCCAGCTTGCCGAAATGCGACGACGGATAGTTCGGCATGTTGTGCACCGGGGCTGCGCTGCGATGATCGCCCCCCTGACCGCACGCCATCACATAAGATGGTTTGTGTTGCGTATCCTTTGCTCGGTCTGCCGGCACAACGATCACCGCCGCCGCACCATCGTTTTCCTGACAACAATCGTAAAGGTGGTGAAACGGTTCGATAATCCAGCGGGAGGCGTCGTATTTCTCGGCGTCGAGTTCCCGACCGCGCATCACCGCGTTGGGGTTCTTCTGCGCGTGGTGGTAGCAGGCCAAAGCGATGCCGCGCAGGGCTTCTTGCTTAATGCCGTGGTCGTGCATGAAGCGGGTGATTTTCATGGCGAAACGTTGCGCCGGGGACATCACGCCGTAGGGGAACAGGAACGCGTCGTCCCCCATCACCGCGGCCGCCGAGCCGCTGCGCCCGTAGCGGGCATATTGGCCCTGTGCGAGGGACCGGAACGCGACCACGCAATCGGCCATGCCGGTCGCCACCGCAGCGGACGCATTGCCCACTGCGCCGCACACCCCGCCGCCGCCGCCGCCCCAGAACATGTTGGAGAATTTCAGCTCTTTGACGCCCAGCGCCGCCGCCAACCGCGGCCCGTCCGACCGATCGTTGCCATAGCTGGCGAACCCGTCGACCTCGTGCGGGCTGATCCCGGCATCTTCGCACGCCTTTACGATCGCCTGCAGCGCGAGCTTGAACTCGCTATCGGGCGATTGTCCGTGCTTGTAATAGATGGTTTCGCCGACTCCGGCGATCGCGGTTTTGCCGCGAAGGGTTCTGTCTGCCATGGGTTTCCGTCCGGGCGTGATTGATGGGAAATGTTAAGCCGGAATGCGGGGCGTGGCCAGGGGCAGACACCGACAGCAGAGTGCGGTCCGTCATCCGAGTGTTGAAGCGAATGCGATTTACCGCTGCTTTAGGGTTGCCAGGAGTGCATCCAGATCGCCCTGTAGCAAATCGTCGATCGACCATGGGCATTCCTCTGGAAGGGCCCTGAACGCGGGATTGTCGGCGAGGTCGTGCGCCAACATGGCCCGAGCGTGGCGCCACTCGGAGGCGATTTCTAGCCTCGGCCGCATGGATGGAACGTAGCGGCGATTTACGGATCCGTGGAATGCGATGAGCTCGATGCGCCAATGGATATGGGCGGGGTCGTCGGGCCACAGGTGAAGCTTGAGGAGATGCAGCGCGATTTGGAAAAGCAGGCTTCCAACAGCATTCAGCTGGGATATCCTCACGTCGGCGATCTCCTCGACAACGTGTTCCCAGTCGACGCCGTTGACCCTTTGGCCGCTGGCGATGCGGCTCAGCAGATCGGCTTGGGTCTCGGACCAAGCCACAATGTCTGTGTCATACAGGGTGTCCAGCATGAAACGAGTGTATCACGCTGTTCCGGGTCGGGCCAATGGCTTGCTGCGTTGGTTGGCGCGGCCCCCGACGCGGCTCGTCGTACCGCCGATACCGGCTGAAAGTGCCGCAGTCCCCCGAGCGGCTGTGCGGCAGGCCATCGCGTCGGTCGATCGTCTCCGCGATGAATTTGTTCGGGCGTTGGATGTTTATTTACCGGGCTCCGAACGCGTCGTTAGATCGCGATGCGTTCGCTCTCGCTCACGTATCGCGATCCAAACTATTGTTTGTTCGCGCGATCGGATCGTCGGTGATTCCACCTTCAGCCCATCGCGTCGTTAAACCGCCGGCCAAGCAAGCGCACGCGTGGCCCGCTCGCGCGGACCACGGCTGCTTACGCCTACTGCGCCCCCACCCGCTGGTGCGCCGGGACCTCGATCCCGAACATCTTCGCCGCATTCAGCCCCAGGATCTGCGCCCGCTGGGTGTCGCTCAGGTCGGGCATCGTGCGTTCGATCGCCTCGGCCGAGTGCGGCCAGGTGCCCTCGTGGTGCGGATAGTCGTTCGCCCACATGAAGCAGCCGTCCAGCTTCCATTTCGCCGCCAGCGCCAAGCCTGCCGGATCCTCCTGAAACGACGCAAACCCATTCGCGCGGAAATAATCGCTGGGCAGACCCTGCAACTTCGGTCGCACCCACATGTGGTGCTTGCGGTAGGCCTCGTCCATCGCGTCCAGCAGCCAGGGGATCCAGCCGATGCCGGCCTCGATTGTGGCGAAGCGGATTTTCTTGAACCGTTCCAGCACGCCCGACGCGCAGAGATTGGCCACCGGCTCGATCGTCGGCGACAGCGAATGCGTCACATAGTTGATCACCGCACCGCCATTGCCGCGCGATGCTCTTGGGTCGCGCCCGGTGGAGACATGGAAGGTGATCGGCAGATTGCATTCCTCGATCAGCGCCCACATCGGATCGAAATGCGGCAGATTGTAGTTCACATGATCGACGTCGTGCGACCCCCAGATCGGTTTGCACGGCAAGGTCAGCGCTCGGAAACCGACTTTCGCCACCCGCTCGATTTCCGCCATGGCGCCAGGAAGGTCGCCGGTGGCGATCGCCGCGACGGGCAACATCGCGTCCTTATGCGCGCCGAATTGTTCCCACGACCACTCGTTCCAAACCTTGCATTGCGCGTTGGAGAACACCGGATCCGGCGTCGCCCACATCGCCAAGCCCTTGTTGGGGAAAATAACCTCGATATCGACGCCATCGCCGCGATTGTCGCGGATGCGGTCCGCCACCACGGCGCCGGATTGGGCACGCAGCCAGTCCTCGCCCTCGAAGCTCATGACCCGGACGCGATCGGGGCGGTAGCCTTCGGTGTAGCGCCACTGCACGCCTTTTTCGTCGGTGATGATACGCGGCGCCCGATCGCGATACTGCACCGGCAGCCGGGTCGCCCAAAGGTCGGCCGGTTCGTTCGCATGGCTGTCGGTCGATACCATGAAATACTTGCGCGGATCGTCCACGCGGGCGCTGCGTTCCCATCCGGTATGGCCCGGCGTCTCCAGACGCCAGAGGTTGGGGGGATTGATCGTCGCGGCCTGACTCATGAACCGTCCTCCTGGTTTTGTTCCTACTAGCCGGTAGACTACGCCCCGCGCCCGCAAGGTCACAAGACAACTCTGCCCGCCCGACCGAGGAAAAGCGTGCCCGCCCTGTTATCCCCGCGCCGATTTCGCCCTATCGTCCGCCCCAAGACAACGATAACCGAGGAAACTGCCATGCCCGACGAAGCATCCCTGTTCGGCCTGACCGGCCGCAAACTGCTGATCGTCGGGGGCGGCCAGGGCATGGGGGAGGCGACGGCGCAATTCGCCGCCCGTGCCGGGGCCGATGTTGCGCTGGTCGATATCGTGGCGGATCGGGCGGAGAGCGTCGCAGCGATGGTTGCGGGCTACGGCCGGCGCGGCATCCCCATCGTCGGCGATGTGCTGGACGACGCCCAAATCCCTCGCATCGTGCAGGAGGCGGACGAACGCCTGGGCGGCATCGATGCCATGGTCTCGATCGTCGGCGCCGCCGCCTGGGGCAGCCTGTTGGACACCACGGCCGCCGTTTGGGACCAGCAGCAGAGCCTGAACCTGCGCTATTTCTTTTTGCTCTGCCAAGCAGTGGCGCGGTCGATGATCGCGCGCGGGACGGGGGGGCGGATCGTCGGCATTGCGTCGGTCGATGGCCAGCGCGCCAGCCCGATGCGCGGGGCGTACGGCGCGGCGAAGGCGGGGCTGATTTCGCTGGTGCAGACGATGGCGGTCGAATGGGCGCCGCATGCCATTCGGGTCAATGCCATCGCGCCGGGGCACATCGTCACGCCACGGCTCTACGACACGCCGCAGCGCCAGGAGGGTTATGCGTCCAGCCTGCTGCCGGCCGGCCGGCGCGGCACCACCGAGGACATCGGCAAGGCCGCTTTGTTCCTGATTTCCGAACTGGCCAGCTACGTGAACGGCACCACGCTGGATGTGGATGGCGGGCAGATGGCGGCCAATCTGTTCCCGCGCGGCTTCCCCGGCAGCAACGGCTAGCCTCCCTGTCCCTGCCATCTGGGTGCGGCTATCCTGGCAACGAGACGCAGCGGAGGAACCCGCATGAACTTCGATTTTTCCGACGATCTGAAGCAACTGCGCGATCAGGCGCGACGGTTTCTCGGGGAACAATGTACCTCGGCCGTGGTGCGCCGGTCCCTCGACGGGCAGGAACCGTTTGCCGCCGATCTGTGGAAGGGCATGGGCGAAATGGGCTGGATCGGCGCTGCCATCCCGGAAGAATACGGCGGCGCCGGCCTGGGCTACGAGGGGCTCTGCGTGCTGGCGGAGGAAATCGGCCGAGCGGTGGCGCCGGTGCCGTTTTCCTCCACCGCCTATTTGGCGAGCGAGGCCATTCTGCTCGCCGGAACCGAGGCGCAGAAGAAACACTGGCTGCCCCGTCTGGCCGACGGCTCGACCATCGGCTGCCTCGCCTTGGCGGAAGGCACCGGCAATCCCGACCCCAAATCCGTCCACGCGCGCGTTGCCGGCGGGCGGTTGTCCGGCGCCAAATGGCCGGTTGCCGACGGCGGAATCGCCGATATCGCCGTCGTCGTGGCGCGCGATGAGGCAGGGGAGATCGGCTTCTTCCTGGTCGATCTCGCAGCGGTGCCGAAGCGCACGCTGAACACGCTGGACCCCACCCGCGACCATGCCCGCCTCGACCTCGACACCGTTCCGGCCGAGCAGCTCGGCATCTCCCTCGGCTGGGAAGGGGTGCAAATGCTGCTGGATCGCGCGGCCATCCCGATTGCCTTCGAACAGGTCGGCGGCGCCGATGCCGCCTTGCGCATGGCCTGCGCTTACGCCCAGGAACGTTTCGCATTCGGCCGCCCGATCGGATCGTTTCAGGCGATCAAACACAAACTCGCCGACATGTACGTGGCGCTGGAACTCGCGCGGTCCAATGCCTATTACGGTGCCTGGGCGCTGTCGGCCAACGCCGCCGAAGTCCCGATCGCCGCGGCAACCGCGCGCATTTCTGCGACCGAGGCCTTTCACCTCGCCGCGAAAGAAAACATCCAGACCCATGGCGGCATCGGCTTCACCTGGGCCGTCGATTGCCATCTGTTCTACCGCCGCTCCAAAAATCTAGCGCTGGCGCTGGGCAGCGAGACCTTTTGGAAGAATCGCCTGATCGACTTGCTCGAAACTAGAAACGCGGCCTGATACCGGCCTGCTGCGCGCGAAACGAAATAATATACCGGCCGCTCGGCCGGTATGACGGAGGCAATCATGGATTTCGACGATACACCGGACGAAGCCGCATTCCGCGCCGAAGCGCGCGCCTTCCTGCAAGCCAATGCCGATCCGAAAGCCGGTGCGCGGCCCGCACTGCGCGGCGGTGGGCTGGACGCGGCCGGGGTGCAACGATGCAAAGCATGGCAAGCGAAAAAAACCGCCGCCGGGATGGCCGGCCTGACCTGGCCGCAGAAATTCGGCGGGCGGGAGGCTTCGCCCATCCTCCAGGTCATCTACAACCAGGAGGAAGAAAACTTCACCGTCCCGCGCGGCCTGTTCGAAATCGGCCTCGGCATGTGCATCCCCACCATGATGGCCTACGCCACACCCGAACAATTGGAACGCTATGTCGGTCCAGCTTTGCGCGGCGAGGAAGTCTGGTGCCAGCTATTCAGCGAGCCGGCGGGCGGATCGGACCTCGCGGCATTGCGCACACGCGCCGTGCGGGATGGCGCGGATTGGGTTATCGACGGGCAGAAGATTTGGACCTCGGGCGCGCATTTGTCGGATTTCGGCATCGTCGTCGTCCGCACCGATCCCAATGTGCCGAAGCACGAGGGCCTGACCTTCTTCTTCCTGGACATGAAAGCCCCCGGCGTCGAAATCCGGCCGATCCATCAGGCCTCCGGTGCCCGGCATTTCAACGAGGTGTTCTTTACCGGCGTCCGCATTCCCGACGCCCAACGTCTGGGCGGGGTCGGGCAGGGCTGGAAAGTGTCGCTGACCACCCTGATGAACGAGCGTCTGGCGGTCGGCGAAACCCCCCGCCCGGATGTCGAGGACCTGCTAGCCCTGACCCGCGCCCTGACCGTCGATGGCCAGCCGGCGATCCGCGACGCCGCCGTGCGCGAACGCATCGCGACTTGGTACGCGCGCTCCCAGGGCCTGAAATTCACCCGCTTCCGCACCATGACGGCCCTGTCGCGCGGGGAAACGCCGGGGCCGGAGAACGCGATCGCCAAGCTGGTCAATGCGTCTAAGCAACAGGATATCGCCAGCTTCGGCCTCGACCTGATGGGCAATGCCGGCCTCGCCCTTGACGACGATCTGGTGGAGGCCTACGGGATGTTCCAGGCCGGTCTGCTGTCGTCGCCCAGCCTGCGCATCGCCGGTGGCTCCGACGAGATCCTACGCAACATCATCGCCGAACGCGTGCTCGGCATGCCCCCCGATATCCGCGCCGACAAAGGCATCCCATTCAACCGCATCCCAACCGGCACGCGCTAATCTAAACGGATGAAAGTTTTTTGGTTCTTTTTTTCAAAAAAGAACGAGAAGACTTCTTTTTTATAAAAAAGAAGCAAAAAATTTTTGTCCGTTGGAGTCTGGTCGGTCGGGCATCCTGTCGGAACTAGGCCTCTTGAACATGCTCCGTACTCGGCCCATTTTCCCCGGATGAGCAATGAGCAGCCCATCCTTGAAATGACCGTCGAGGGCGATTTCGTCGGCCCCCCGCCCGACGCGCCCACCCCGCTCGGCAACCGCGTCCTGGTTTGGGTCGTGTCGCTCGCGGGGATCGCGGTGGCATGCGCCGTTGCGGTGTTTGCGTTGTGGCTGCTGGCGTTCCTGATCCCGGTCGCCGCACTGACAGTGGCCATCGCCTATGCGGTGTTCCGCTATCGGGTCTGGCGCTCCGGCGGCACCATACAGGGCACGACCATCCGCTGGGTGCGCCGCCGCTAAATCAATCGCACACCGTCGCCATCGATCGGGCCGGCGCCGCACCGCTCAGGGCGAATTCCCTTGCGAGCAGGGTGTAGGAATGCCGCCTTGCCTCGGGGTCGTGCAGGGTGGTCAGGATCGCGATCTCGTCCACCCCGTATTCTGCCGCCAACGCCCGCAGCCGAGCACCGACCTGCGCCGGGGTGCCGTAGAAGGCGCGCGACCGGATCCGTTCCACCCGAGCCATCTCGCCGGGGGAATAGGGGTAGGAAGTGGCTTCCTCGGGGGAGGGCAGGGCAGAGAACTCACCGCGATCGCGCCGCAAACGTTGCAGTGCGCGGGAGGAAAATAGGCGCGCGGCTTCTTCCTCGGTATCGGCGGCCATGCCCCAAACGCACACAGCAGCATGCGGTTGCGGCAGGTCCTCGCTTGGCCGAAACGTATCCCGGTACGCGGCGAAGGCCTGCGCCGCACCCTGGCCGTCGCCGATGAAATGGGCGTAGCAGAAGGGGAGGCCGAAATAGGCGGCGACTTGGGCGCCGTAGTCGGAACTGCCGAGGATCCAAAGCGCCGGCCGCGTCGGCCCCTGCGGTTGCGCGCGTATGTCGCGAAACGGGTGCCCCTCGACCAATTTCTCCCCCGCGATCCAATGCCGGAGGTCGCGCACCTGCGCCGGGAAATTGTCTGCGGCGGTTTCCGCCTGCGGGTTCAGCGCATAGGCGGTGCGCCCGTCCGAACCCGGCGCCCGCCCGAGGCCGAGGTCGATCCGCCCCGGCGCGATGGCGTCCAGCACCCGGAATTGTTCCGCCACCTTCAGCGCCGCGTAATGCGGCAGCATGACGCCGGCCGATCCCACCCGGATGGTTTTGGTGGTGGCGGCGATCGCGGCGATCAGGATCTCCGGCGCGGTACCCGCCTGGCTGTCGGAATTATGGTGCTCGGCGCACCAATACCGATCGTAGCCGAGGGCTTCGGCGTGCTGCGCCAGTCGAATGCTTTCCCGGATGGAGGTATCGGGCGACCGTCCGGTGACGACAGTGGATTGGTCGAGCACGGAAAGGCGGATCATCGGCGGGACTCCCGGGGGCTTATTCCCGCGAGATGAACGCCGGGCGGGCGGTTTGTGCAAGCCCCGTTCAGCGAGTAAGGGCGACGACCATCTGCGCCGCACCCTGCGCGATGCGGGCGATCGCGGGGATATCGACGCTGTGCGGCAAGCGGTCGGTCGGCAGATGGAACCACGGATTGGTGCCCACCAGCGTCGCATACCGCCCCCCGGCGCGATGGATGTCCCGTGTTTCTCCGCTTGGCACGACGCTTTTCGGCGCCATCGTATCGGGCGGCTGTCCGGCCTCGGCCAGGGCGGCCTGCAGGCCCGATCGCAGCGCGTCGTCCGCCGAGACCACCGAGAGCGCGCCGCCGGCCGCCCCGATATTCGCCCCATAATGCACCCAGATCGCCCCGCTTGGCTGGTCCCAACCCGGACGCCGGCCGAGAAAATCGTCGAGGCCGATGTGGCCGAGTTCGTGGCCGGTGTTAGCAGTCAGAATAACGTCGCACCGAGGCGGCGCCGCCACCAACGCCCGCATCGTTTCCAACCAACAAACGAGTCCGCCCCCGCGCTCGGCTGTCGAGTGCCACCACGAACTGCGCGGCGTCATGACGACGACCGGCCGGGCTGTGGGATCGGTCCCTTTCAACGCGACAACGATATTATGCGCCTCGGTCCGGGTTCGGCTGCTCTCGGCGACAAGGCGGGCAGGGCGGCCGAGCGGCACCGGCTGCGCGATATGGATCGCGGGCGCACCGTAGGGTGTTCCGAATTGCTCGGCGTTCAACAGCCCCATGCCGGGATGGGCGCCCTGACACACGATCGCCAGCGCCGCATGGTCGCCGGCCTGCCGCAGCCGGCGATATTCGCCGGTGTACGATAGTAACCCGCACCCTTCAAACTCATTCTTCACTCCATACGGCTGGACAATGGGTCAATCGGTTGGCTCACGTGGGAGTATACCCATTGGTAGTGGATCCGCCAGTCTGGTAAACGGGAGGTCAATTTTTCCGGCTTCGACACGATCCGGCCCGATTGCCCTCGGCCGATGGAATATAACGAAAATCGCACCAAGCAGTGCAATCCATAAGCCAGACGTAATAATGCTAAGCCGCCACGTTCACGCGCGGCCTAGCATCAGTTTCTGAACTGAATCAGGAAATCGGCTTACCCGTTGCCTTCGGTGCGTTGACTGGCTGCGGAGGCGGTGGGCTGGTCAGAGTCACAGTAACCGGTGTGTCATATTTGTTATGGGCTCCGCTCGACAAATCGATAATCAGGCCGATAAGACCGCCAAGAAGGATATTACCGACTACCCAGGGTTCAACACCGGACTTACTGGTCCCGGTGCCCTTTGCGCCGACGCTGTCCTCACACGAAATGGAGAGGTCGCTTCGCGTTTTTGACAGAGAAAACGACATCGGTGTGGTGCCGGATTGAACCGCGCTACCGTCCCGCGAAACCTCACATTTCGCGCCAGATGGCGCGGACGCCACGGTGATGGTCTGCGATGAACCGGTTACGATACTCGCACATGCCGTCACTGAAAGAAGAGCCGCGCAGCACGCCAGTTGGCTGAATTTTACCATTATCTACCCCCCATTGTCTCGCAGCAACCGCTGCCGACACTCATTATGCTGAAGTCTTTCCAGCATTTCATGAACAGGCTGCCACAGGCCAATGCGGTTGTAAAGCCAGAGATTCGACGTCGCAGCGCGCTTTGAATACAGCACCGGGGGGCAGGGCGACGACCGCGATTTCGGTCCCCGTCGTCCCTGTCGTTCCGGCGGTTGGCGGGGCGTCGAACACCGGCACGCCGGGGATTTTTGTGCCGTCGATTTCCAGATAGGCCTCGCCGGGATCGAGCCGATCGAACGAGAACGCCTCCCGCTCCACCGCTACGCCGAGTGCCCGCGCCGCCGCGATCGCCCAGTCCGCCCCGGCCCGATCGCCGTCGGTGCCGGTGCGATGGTGCCCCTGGGAATCCCAGGCGCGCAGCCAAGTGTCGGTGCGTTGGAGCGCGGCGGCGTTGCTCATGGCTTGACCCGATCCCATTTGGCCGATGTTCGTCCGTGGCGATGGTTGGACTCGGTCGGCAATATTGCTAGCCTGTTTCGATGTTTGAAAGACTCAAAGAGCGCGGCTTCCAGATCGAATGCTTTTCGCATGCCGAGGCGATACTCACACTCGATTTCCCCGAAGCGATTGCCGAATTGGAGGCCGCCTTGTCGCGTGCGACGATCCCAGTTCAGGAAATAGTAGCCGGGGGCGGGGGCGAGACCAAGGGAACCCAGCGACTGCGGCGGGCGCTTACCGCGCAAGGTTGGCCGAAATTCACATTCAAAGTCGAAAAGACCATCAACGGCATTCGCCGAGAAAGCGTGTCGCACGAGATCGATCATGTGCGCAGTTTCGATAACGGTGCCCGTATTGCGCTCGAAATAGAATGGAATAACAAAGACCCGTTCTACGATCGCGATCTGGAAAACTTCAAACGCCTCCACGCCGACGGCGGGATTTCCATCGGCATTATCGTGACCCGGGGCAAGTCCTTGCACGACAACATGCGCTCGATCGTGCGCCGTTTTCTGGACGAGCAAGGCATCGACGGTTTCGACGACCTCGTGCCCTGGGGCTACATGCCGACACCGCGACAAAGGGCGGCCATCCTGAGCCGAACCGACCGCGAAAAAGCGCCGATCCCGTTTCGGGAGGCCCTAACCGATAAGTTCGTTGCCGACAAATTCGGGGAGGCAACGACCCATTGGCGAAAATTGGAAGACCGTGTGCGCCGTGGCGTCGGCAATCCTTGCCCTCTGGTCGCGATCGGATTGCCCGATACGATCGTGACCTTTCACGAAGGGCAGTCTGCACTCGCCGAGGTCGAAGCCGAGGGCGCCGAGGATAGAATTTCCGACCTGTAACCACCTGGAGTGCGAGCCATAAGCGACAGCAAACGCAGCTTGCTAGTGGTCCGATCCTAACGCTTGAGCCCCAAGCGTTAGGATCGGACCACCAAATCGAAGCCTAGCGGTCAGCATCCGACGGTTCTTTCCGTCAGGATCGGACCACTAGGATCGCTCCATCAATTCCAGTTGCCGCTCCGATCCAGAATTGTGCGCGTAGGTTTTCCACGTCGGACGATAACTGTCCTCGGCTTCGTTCCCCCACACGGTCCATCCCGGCCGGACGCCGCGCGCGAATAGTTCCAACCTTGGGCCGGGGCTACAACCCTCGACAATGGGATAGATTTCGTCCGGCTTGCGCGAATGCTCACGCTTCCGCGTTTCGAGGTAATTGACCTGGGTACGGCCCGGTTGCAGCGTCCTGGCGTTCTTGCCCCGAACGCCGAACAGCAGCATTTCCGTCACGTTGCGAAAATAAAATCCCACACCCCGGCCGTCGCTGCCGCCGTCTTTGCGGATCTTGCGCCAAACGATGTTCGATTTGTATTGGAAGCCCCAGGCGGCCAAGACCCGTAGCCCATCCGGCAACAGCGCATTCGGCACCCAAAGATAGAGATGCGCTGTCGGTTCGCAGACATCGGCGACCGGCAGCGCTGCAATATCGGCAAGATCCATCGTGCCGTACCGGGCTAGGCGCCGATGCTCCGGCGCAATTTTGCCGGTGCGATTGGCAAACTGCCAAGGTGGGTCGGCGAGAATACAGCCGAAGCGCTGCCCTTTCAACGAAAGCCGCAGATCGACGGCAGCGTCCGACTCGATGCTTTTTTCCATGCGAAGGTCCATTTCGGCTTCCATTGCTGCACCCGTGCCCCGATCCGTCAAGCTGACGATTGCCGTCATGCGCCGTCGAACGAGTCCCGCCCCGATATGTCCCGGTTTGGACGCAAGTGCCGATCGTCGGCAGGCGATACCGTTGTATGTATATGATTTGTTCTCCACAATCGCTACCGCAAACCACCGAACCGAACAACCCCACCCTGGCGTCACACGCAGGGGATTCGCATATGACGGATTTCCGCGATTTTTTCCTTGCGGCGCGGCGGCGGTCTGGATTCCAACGCTGGGATTCGACCGAAGGATGCCCAGCCCATGGACGAGTTCGTTGCGTGCTTTTCCGAGATCACCGACC